>JAPLTR010000325.1 GCA_026398065.1 Verrucomicrobiota bacterium
TCACACGTGACCAATCGCTCTCAGCCGATGTCACCATCGTTCAGTACACCTCATACACCTCGATCAACGCCTCCCCCGTGCCGTTGCTCACCCCTGAGACCTGGATCGTGTAAGTACCGCCGGCCGGAAGCGTCACCAGGAGCGCGGCGTCCCGGCTCGCCGCCGTCAGCGGGAAGGCGCCGACCTGGACAAACGTCGCCGCCAGCGCGGCGGCCCAATTGTCGTTGGAGGCGATGGCCACGCCCTTGCCGTCGATCACCCGCAGGGTCGGATCGGCCAGCGGGCCGGACACGCCGAACGTCCCGAGCGTCGGGCCGACGGCGCGGATCAGGACCTGTTTGCTCCCGGCGCCGACGATGGAAAATCCGGCGATGAGGATATCGTCCCCCGTGCCCACGCGGTTTCGCGCGGAGAGGTTGACCAGCCGGGGCGTGGTGCCGCCGGCGGTGTCATAGGCCTCGACCAAAATCACCCCCGGTCCCGTCCCCGACGCGCGCACCGTGAAGGAACCCGTGAGCGCCTGGCTCAGGGCCGCGTCCTTCGAGCCCGCGGCAAACCCAAAGGCGCCGACCGATGCAAACGTGCCGGCGAGCGAACCCGGCCAATCGTCATTCGTGGCCGTCGCCGTCGTGCTGCTGCCGACGAACAATTCCGTCGTGCGCACCGAGAGATTCGACAGCGCACTGCCCGTGACGCCGGCCACTCGCGCCGGCGCACTGGTGACGGAACCTCCGGCGTTGGCCACGACCAGCGTGTAGCTGCCCACGTTCGACGGCGAGGCGTTGTTCAAAGCCAGCGTGGCCTTGGTCGCGCCTTCGACCGGCGTTCCGTCTTTCATCCATTGATACCAGATAAATCCGGCCCCGGTAGCGGAGGCGGTGAGCGTGGCGTTGTTGCCGAACAGCACCGACTGCCCGTTGGGCTGCGTTGCGATGAGCGGGGCGGGTGGCGCGGGGGTCGCCTTCGCCAATGCGACCGGCGGACTCACGTGCCAGCTGCTCGCCAGTGTGTGGTCCGGGTTGGTGAACGGATTGCTAAGCACGAGGCTGGAGCCGTTGCCATCGGCCTCGGTGGGCCAGGGCGAGGAGTCGCGATAGGTGAACTGCTTGATCACGGCGCCATTCGCGCCGCGGACGACGACCTGTTCGCTGCTGTTCGAAAGATTTCCCGCAAACACGCCCACCACCACTGGCTGCGCGCCCGCCTCCAGCCGCGAGGCGAAACCGCCGGCGTTCTCCGCGACGATGATCCGCCCCCCCGGCGGCAAAATGCGCAGCGCCGGCGCCACGGCGGCGAAATCGAACGTGACCGCGTCGTCGAGCTTCACCCCGCTGAGATCGACCGACTGGGTCCGGGAGATGTTCATCAGCTCGATGAACTCGAAATCACTACCGTCGTTGAAACCGGCCGCCAGCTCGGCCGGGGTCGGGTCGCTCGGATGATAGTGCAGTTCGCTAACCACGAGATTGGCCGCGCTCGCCGGGACGGCCTCCGAAACGAACGTCGCCTCGGTCAGCGGCGACCAGGTGGCGCCGTTCTTGATCCGGGTGCGGACGGTGTGCGCCCCCTGTGCCGGCAACGCGATGGCGGGGCCTGGCGCCGACGCGGTCTGGCCGACGATCCGGAGGTCGAAGCGCATGTCGGAATAGTCGTTGCGGGGATACGCATTCGTCGGGTTGGCCGGGAAGGAATAGAGCGCCTGGTGGACTTCGACGGCGAGCGTGTTGACGCCCTCTTTCAGAAGCGCCCGGTCAAAGGGCACCGAGACGAACATCGTCTCGATGGGCCCATAGTTGTTGCCCGGATCGATCGGCCCCAACGCCTCCTGCCCGTAGGTCGCCGGGGTCGGCGCGAGGGGAAAATTGACGCGCGCGGCCTCCACGCCGTTCAGATAGATCACCGCGCCGTCGTCGGCCATGATTTCAAAGGCGACGCTCGTCAGCCCGGTGGTGCCCGTGGCGGTGAACGTCGTGCGGAAGTAGGCGGCGCCGGGCTCGACGTCGGCCGCCGGATAGTTGGGCGCGACCGGGGCGACATTCGTCGCCAGGCCGCTCGTCTCGCCGTAGCCGAGCGGCGCAGCGCCGCTGCTCCACGCGCCATCGGCGTAGCCCGGCGCGGTCCACGAAAGTCCGGCGGCATCGGCGGCCGGCGCGGCGGTGGGCAGCAGCCATTTCCAGGTTTGTCCCGCCGTCAGGATCGTGGACGCCGCGACGGTGCCGGTGGTCGCCGTGAGCGCGGACGCATCGAGCGCGCCGCCCACCTGCCGCGGGTCGGCGCCGTCGATCGTGTAATAAGTGGTGCCACCGGCGGGGTTCGGATTGTTGAGTCGGAACTGAAATCCCGTCGGCACATTGCCGCCATATTGCGCGCGTCCCGTGACGACATCGATCAACTCGGTTGGCTTGAGCCGCGGGGCGAGCGTGTTCGCATCGACGGTCTGTGGCGCGCCGTCCATCCACTCCAGTCGTTCGGCGAGCCACGATTTGAGGGCATCGACCTCGTGCCGCCACGTCGTACGGCTGGCCTGTCCCGTCTGGCCGCCGGAAAAGGTGTTGCTGCCAAGGTTGGGATATTTCCGGTAATGCCGGGCGGCCGGCACCTGGATGGCCAGGGTGGTGGCGTTCGTGGCGTTGACGATATCCGCGCGGCTGCCATCGGTGAGCAGCGCATAGACCGCTTCAATGCGATCAAACAGGGTCTCCTTCGCAAAGTGCGAACGCCGCAGCGCCGTCCACCGGTTCCAATAGCGGTCGTTGAACTCCGGGTCGTCGTGCAGGCGGGTGTAGTAGGTGTAGTTCGCGCCCACCACCCACCACTTCATGCCGAAGGAGGAATTGGAATAGCCATAGTTGCTGTTCCCCAGGCTGCGATCGACGTCCCAGAAGGGAAAGGCGGTCAGGGGCCCGTTGCGGTCCTTGGAAAAGTAGTAGCTGTAGGTGTAGGCATCGACCTCCTTGCACAGTTCCAGCCAGAGCGTCTTGTCGAGAAAGCTGCGCTCGTTGATCCATTTCCCGTAGTAGTTCGCGCTGGCGGGCTGATTGAAGTCCGGTGCAGCGAGGGCGGAGGTCATGCGATCCAGCCAGCCGATGAGGGCGTTGGCCTGCGCGTTGGTGACCGGCTCGGGGTCGCTGATGTCGTAGTCGCGGTTCGCACCGGGGATGGCGGCGTTGGCGGCCGCGTTGATCTGACGGTCGTAGGGTGTCTTGTCGTTTTTGAAAATGAAGCCGCCGTTGATCAGCGCGGGATCGCTCATGCTGTCGTTGAGCTTGGCGATATCGACCCGCTCCTTGCCGCGGGACGGTTTTTCCATGAGCAGGTAAACGCCGCGGTAGTCGGCGTAGTCGACCGTGCCGTTCCCCTGGTTGAAAAACACCTCGACGAAGCGGCATCGCACGCCCGAGCCCGGGCCGTTGGCGTCGAGCATGGCCTGCTGCATGAGGTAATTTCGCATGAGCGACTTGTCCAGGGTCAGGCTCATCAGAATCCAGTCGCTGTTGCTCGGCAGGCCCAGCAGCGGCTCGTTGCGATCGTCGTCCGAATCCTCCTTCCAGAACTCCAGTGCATACGGCCGCTCCGGCTGACCGGAGGAGCTCTGGCCGCGCACGTGGGTGCCGCCGCGCAGCACCTGATCCGGGGCATTGGCAAAGCTCGCGCGATTCGCGCCGGGCTTCACATCGTAGACCGCCGCCTGAGTGAACCGGTAGGGGCGCAGCCCGGCGGGATTCGTCAGGCCGTCGACATTGCGCAGGAAGCTGTCGAGCACGATCACCGGCAGGTTGCTGCTGAACGGCAGCCGCGAGGAATTGTAGTTGCTCGCCACGTTGATGAGCGTGGTGGCGTTGGTGTCCGCGGCGCTGGAGAGCCAGATGAACGCGCGGTTGCCTGTCTTCGACGGCAGGTAGCCCGGCGCGAAGACCCGGGCCTTCACGCAGGTGCCGGTCGCGATGTCGAGCGGGGCGGTGTACAGCGCCGAGGTCTCGGTCGGCTCTGCCGTGTTCAGCGTGTAGCGGATCTCGGCCCCGGCCGGAGCATCGGCCGGCAGTTGCAGGCCCAGTGTGAGGGCCGACGTGATCACCGCGCTCGGCTGGTCGGCCAGCGGGACGACCCCTGGCTTGAAGAAGACCGGCGCGCCCACGCGGCGCCCCGCCGCCTGGCGCCCGCCGTTGGCGGTTCCCGGTGTCGGAACTTCGAAATATCCCGGCGTCTGCGCCGCACCTAATCCGCCGAAGGAGACATCCTCCTGCTGCAGACCGTAGGTCAGCGAGTGGGCGACCGTGGTCCCATCGGCGCGCACGAGCGTGAGCGTGCCGCCCTCCTTTTGCAGGGTAAAATTGGCGTGCGGCCGGACGCCGGAGCCGGGCCGGAGCCGGGCGCGCCCGTGTAGTCGAGGCGCCAACCGGCGAGGCTGACCGGAGCGGCGGTGCCGTTGTAGAGATCGATCCAGTCGGAGGTGGCAAGATCCTCGTCCTCGAGCCCGGTGGCGTTGTCCGCCATGATCTCCTCGATGACGACCCCGCTCGTCGCGACCGGGGCCACCGGCGAGGTGGAGGTGGTGATCGCCAGATCATCGATGAAGACGTCCTGCATGAATCCGCCCGTGGCGGCGTTAAACGCAAAGTTGCAGCCCACCGTCGGAATGAAACCCGGCGTCGGCAGATCGGTGAAAATCGCCTGTCCGTCGTAGGTGAGGTCCAGCCCGTTGACCGCATCCCAGTGCAGCGTCACCGTGCGGAAAGTCGGACCATAGGTGAAATTGCCGCCGGGGAGATTCGCCGCGAGGAAATTGCCCACGCTGTTGCCATCCGCGAAGACCTCGATGCTGCGGGGATCGTTGGCGGCGTTCTCGAACGTGTCGAAGTTGACCACCAGTCCGTAGGCGGCCACGTGCCCGCCGGAGCCACCCACGCCGCTCAACGACGGACCGAAGCTGAGATTGAAACCGTCCGCCGGAGTCGCGCCGGCCGTGCGGTCCATCAGCAGCTTCAGGGTGACGGTGAAGTCCGTCACCGCGCCGCTGGCATCGAGCACGGGGATCACCAACGCCGCCGTGGCGCTGCTCGTCGCCTTGTCGGCCAGTCGCAGGGCGGTGTCACCGGCCGCTCCGACGCCCGTCCTGACGATGCCCACATTGATCGTACCGGCTCCATTGGTATCCCGCCGACTGGAGATCAGCGTCGCGTTGGCCGCCGCCCCATTGAGGACGCCCCCGCCGAGACTGATCGACGTGTTGGTCGCGCCATTGGGCGTGTTGTTGGTGAGCGAGTTGAAATTGTTCGTGTACGTTCCGGCGGACAGGACCGCTGGAACGAATACGGACAACCAAAGCAATTTCACCAGGGTAGCAGTGAAGGGATGGGGCATGACTGAAGGGGTTGGGGGAACAGGCCAGCCTCCACCCAATGCGACGAACCCCGCCAACTCAAGCCGTCTGCAGCGGCGCTACCTCGCACAGGTTTTTGCCCCTCTGCTGGTTCGGCGAATTTCTACCGCCTATTTATTCAAGTGCTTGTGACGCGCGGGCGGGCTCACCTTGCCCATACCTTGACCGTCGTGATCCGGGGAAACGACGCGGGCAGTTTCTCCCAGCTATCGCCATCGTCGCGCGAGTAAAACAGCTCTCCGCCCGTCGTACCGAGGTACACGCCCGCCGGCTCCAGCGCATCCGCGGCCATCGCATCGCGCAGCACGCCGACAAAGTGCTCTTTCTGCGGGAGGCCCTTTGTCAGCGCGCGCCAGGTCCGGCCGCGATTGCGCGAGCGCCACACCTTCAGCGCGCCGTCGGGCACCACGCGGTTGTTGTCCGCCAGCAGCGGCACCACGAAGAGGTCGCGCGCCGTCGCCGCCATCGGAAATCCAAAATCGTGGGGCAGCCCCGCCGAGATCCGCGTCCACGAATCGCCCGCGTCCAGCGACCGAAACACCCCGCCGTGAAACTGCAGCGCGAGGGCCCCGGGTTGCGTCGGATCGACCACGAGCTTGTGCACGCACCGGCCGATCTCCGCGCCGCCCGTCAGGTCCGGCATCATGTTGGGCAGCCCGCGATTGCAGGGTTTCCACGTCTCACCCGCATCGTCGCTGCGGAACACCCCGACCGCAGAAATCCCCACCCACAGTCGGTCGGGGTTCGTCGGATCGACCACCACCGAGTGCAAGCACAGCCCGCCAAACCCCGGCATCCACCGCGGGCGCGTCGGATGCTTCGAGAGCCCGGTCAGTTCCTTCCACGTGCCGCCGTCGTCGCGGCTCACAAACAGCGCCGCATCGTCCACACCCGCATACCAGGTGCCGGGCTGCGACGGATGCCCGGGCACGATCTGCCAGATGTGTTTCAGCTCCGCCTTCGAGGTTTTCGCAAACTTCGGATCGCGTTTCACGCCCTGCCACGTCGCGCCCATGTCCTCCGAAATCCGGATCGTCGGCCCAAATTCGTAGCTTCCCGTGCCGGCCAGAATCCGCCCGCTGCGCGAATCGCCGCACACACTGAAAATCTCCCACCCGCCCAGGTGCGGCCCCGTCAGGGTCCACGTCGTCCGGCGCTCGTCGCTGTGATAGATAAACAGGCCCTTCACCGTGCCGATGAGCAGCACAAGCTGGCGGGCGGACTTCTTTCCCGGGGGCATGCCGCCACCGTGCAGGTCAACGCCCTGATCGCGAGTCGAAAAACTCGCGTGGCCGGGTCAGCCGCCACCGGGACCGCCATGCCCTTTGGTCAATCGAAGTGACCACCCTTTTCATCGGGCGCTCGACTCCGCCCTGCCCCAATCTCACTGTCTGCCACTCGGGCCGCCGCGGAGGATCCCGCTCCCGGCCCTTCTGCTTTTCCCTTCCCATGAAAATCATCCGCCACCTCACCCCGGCCGGCCCCGCTTACGCCGCCCTCCAGCCCGATGGCTCCGCCCGCGAAATCGCCGGCGACCTCTTCGGCGACTTCCGCGTCACCGACCGCGTCGTCAAACCGGGCAAGCTCCTCGCCCCCGTCGAGCCGACCAATCTTCCCTGCATCGGCCTCAACTACAAAAAGCATGCCGCCGAGAGCAACAGCCCCCTCCCGCCCCACCCGGTGCTCTTCATCAAGAACACCGCCGCCATCCAAAATCCCGGCGACCCCATCGAGATTCCGGTCAAGCTCCCGAGCACGAAGGTCGACTACGAGTGCGAGCTCGCCGTCGTGATCGGCAAGCGCTGCAAAAACGTCTACCGCGCCCAGGCCCTCGACTACGTCCTCGGCTACACCTGCGCCAACGACGTGTCCGCCCGCGACTGGCAGCGCGACTGCGGCGGCGGCCAGTGGTGCCAGGGCAAGGGCTTCGACACCTTCTGCCCCCTCGGCCCCGTCCTCGTCACCCGCGACGAGATCCCGAATCCCAACGCCCTCCGCATCCGCACCATTCTCAACGGCGAGACGATGCAGGACTGGAACACCGACGACATGATCTTCGACGTGCCCGCGATCATCGAGTTCCTCAGCAGCAGCAAGACGCTCCTCCCCGGCACCGTCATCCTCACCGGCACGCCCCACGGCGTCGGCTTCGCCCGCAACCCGCCGGTCTGGCTCAAGGCCGGCGACACCGTGAGCATCGAGATCGAAAAAATCGGCACCCTCACCAACCCGGTGATCAACGAGCCGGTCTGAGTTCCCGTCCCGCTCGGGATCGCCCGTCCTTCGTTCAGTAACCAAAAAGTTACTCGACCGTCTTTCCGTGCGCGCATAATTATCTTTCTCGCCCCGTCCACCCGGTCGGGTCTCCTATTCCGCTCTTCTCCTCATGAACTTCTCCTCGCCTCTTCCTCGCCGCACGTTCCTGAAAACGCTCGGGGCCGCCGGCCTCGCGGTGCCCTTCTTCGCCCGCAACGCCCACGCCGCCGAGCCCAGCAAGGTGCTCCGCCACGCGAGCTTCGGCGCCTCCGGCATGGCGTGGTCCGACATCCAGGCCATCGCCAGCAACAAGTTCGTGAAGCTCGTCGCCGTGGCCGATGTCGACCTCAACCGGGTCGCCGACGTGAAATCCATGTTCCCCGACGTGCGCGTCTACCAGGACTGGCGCCAGCTCCTCGAAAAGGAGGGCAAAAACATCGACTCCGTCAACGTCTCCACGCCCGACCACATGCACGCCCCCATCGCCTACTCCGCGATGCAGCTCGGCAAGCACGTGTACTGCCAGAAGCCCCTCGCGCACGACATCTACGAGACGCGCATGCTCACCAACTTCGCGCGCGAGAAAAAGCTCATCACCCAGATGGGCATCCAGATTCACTCGCAGAAGGTCTACCGCCAGGCCGTCGCCATCGTGCAAAGCGGCGTCATCGGCAAGGTGAAGGAGGTCCACACCTGGAGCAGCAAGAAGTGGGGCGACGTCGGCGCGCCGCCCGCCCCCACCACGCCCCCGCCCGCCTCGCTCGACTGGAATCTCTGGCTCGGCACCGCCGCCGATCGGCCGTATGTCCCCGGGCACTACCAACCCGGCAACTGGCGCAAGCGCCTCGATTTCGGCACGGGCACCTTCGGCGACATGGGCTGCCACATCTTTGACCCGGTCTTCGAGGCCCTCGCCCTCACCGCCCCGCTCTCCCTCCGCTCCGAGGGCCCCGCGCCCGACCAGTGGAACTGGGCGATCAACGCCAACATCAAGTACATCTTCCCCGGCACCGCCTACACCGCGGACAAGACTGTGGCCGTCACGTGGTATGACGGCGACGCCCGTCCGCCGGCCGAGATCCGCGAACTCATCAAGTCGAAGAAGCCCTCCGAGGTGACCGCCGTGGACGACGCCGGCAAGGCCAAGAAGAAGCAGCGCATCACCGCCGAACCCGACCAGGGCTCCATCATCATCGGCACCAAGGGCGTCCTGTCCGTCCCGCACATCGCCACGCCCAAGCTTTTCCCTGAGGTCGATTTTGCCGGCTACAAGATCCCGGAGATCGCGGGCTCGCACCACTGGTCCGACTGGGCCGAGGCCATCGTCGGCGGCCCGGGCAAGCCCCTCGCGCCGTTCGACTACTCCGGCCCGCTCACCGAGTCCGTCCTGCTCGGCAGCGTCGCCGTCCGCTACCCGCAGACCACCCTCGAGTGGGATGCCGCGAAGCTCACCTTCAAGAACGAGAAGGGCGCCAACGCCCATCTCCGCCGCACCTACCGTAAGGGCTTTGAAGTGGCGGGACTGTAATGGTCCGCCCGCCACGCGGGCTTGAATTCGTCTAAAACGGGCGCGACTAATCTCGCGCCCGTTTTTTATGCAC
>JAPLTR010000103.1 GCA_026398065.1 Verrucomicrobiota bacterium
CTGAGATTTGTCGCTCTCGTGTTGTTCGGCGCCCTCGCGATTTGTGCCGGGGCCCAGGAAGTGGACGTAAGCTCGGTGAAATTTGGCAATCTCCGGGCCCCCAATGGCACCACGGGCAACTGGCTTGAGGCGGACATCGCCCTGGAGGCCCGGCCGGCCCCCGGGAGCGTGGGGCGCATGGTCGGCCGGGTGCGGGTGACCCTGACCCTGGGGTTTGAGCTGCCGGCACCGGCCGGGGGCGAGCGCCGTCTGGAGTTTTACCGGGCCGAGGCCGAATGCGTCGCCTTGGAGGCCGGGAGGGCCGACGTGCGGTTCTACCTCCCTCCGGAATTGGTGAAACGCGACCAGCTCCACGGGGACCCCAAGTACTGGGGCGTCGAGCTCGCGGTCGGCGGCCGGGCCCTGCCGGCGGGGCGCGCGGCCTACGCCACGACGCTCGTGACGGCCGATGCCCGAAAGAGTTTTCAGGCCCGGGCCTTGTCCGCGGCGGGCGCCAACGACGGATTGCTCGTGCCGCAATATCTGTCGCCCTTCGTCAATGAGTATCCCCGCGCCACTCCGTCGTTTGTGCGGCGGGACGGCCGATAAATTCTTCCGATGATTTCCCGTAACTGAGATTGCGCTTGCTGCGTCTCGCCCCATCTGAAATCGCCTCTCTCTCCTTCTTCTCACCCCAAATATGCGTTCACCCCGGGTTCTAGCCGTTGACATTGGTGCAGGGCATGTCGCGTGCGGTGTATTCACAGCGGGAGCGGCGGGGCGGCTGGTTCTCCAGCAATTTGCGATTGAAGCGCACAGCTCCGATCCCTCCCACGAGTCCCGTTGGGCCACGGAAATCGCCCAGTCATTGGGCGCCGTTGCCGCCCGGACCAAGCTGGGCGGGGCGAGTGCGCTCGCCGTCCCCGGCCATCTGGCCCTGACGAAGTTCATCAAGACCCCGTCGATGGCGAAGGAGAAGCGGGGCAAGATCATCGCTTTCGAGGCCGCGGAAAACATTCCGTATCCGTTGGAGGAGGTCGTCTGGGATCACTTGGTGGTCGCCGACGACGGCTTCGACCTCGAGGTCATGCTGACCGCCGCGAAGTTCGAGGCGATGCAGACGCTTTGCACGGCGACGGACTCCGCCGGCTTTCCGGCCGAACGCGCCGTCCCGGCCGCCCTCGCGCTCAACCTCGCCTTCAGGTATAATTACCCCGAGGTCCACGGGAGCGTGATCGTGATCAACGTCGGGGCGCGCTCCACCAACTTGCTGTTTATCGAGGGCGACCGCTTCTACGTCCGTACGCTCGCGCTCGCCGGCAACGCCGTCACCCAAGCCATCGCGGAGGAACTGCGCATCGATTTCTCCCAGGCTGAGACGCTGAAGGTGCAGGTCCTTTCCGGGCACTCCGATCTTCCGTCCGGCTCTCCTTCCCGGGCTGCGGTTCAGCGCGCGGCGACGGCCTTCAATTCGAAGCTCGGCATGGAAATCACCCGTTCCGCCCTCAACCATCGCCGTCAGTCCGGTGGCGAGGCGGCGACTGCGGTCTACCTCACGGGTGGCGGCTCGTTGATCAGCGACTTGCCGGCGACGCTTGCTGAGCGCCTCAAGCTGCCGGTCAACCGCTACGAATCGCTGCGGCAGGTCGATCTTTCTGCCAATGCCCGCGCCGCCGGGGCCGAGGCAGCCGCGTCGGTGCTCGCCGATCTCGTCGGCTTGGCCACCCAGATCGTCGCCAAGAAGGGCGAACAGGAGGCCAGCCTCCTGCCTCCGTCCGTCACCGAGGCCATCGCCTTCCGCAAGCGTCAGCCGCTGCTGGTGGCCGCTGCCGCGCTGGTGGTCCTGGCCTTCGCGCCCCCGATCATCTATCTGCACCTGCTCGCGACCGCCAAACTGGAGCAGGTCACCCGGGTGGACGGCCAGTTGATGCCGTTGCGGGCGCTCCAGACGCGCAATGAGAACCACCTGCGCGAGATCGAGGAAGCGAAAAAGCAGATCGCCGCCTATCGCGGGGCCTACGAGACGAAGTCCAACTGGATCAATTTCCTTTCCGACCTCCAGCAGCGGCTGGTCAAGATCGAGGATGTCTGGCTGGACAAGATTCAGGTGGTGCGGGCGCCCCTGCCCGAACCCGGGGCCACGCCCCCGGTGGACGCTTCCGGAGCGCCCGTCGCACCTGCGGCCCCGACGGTCCGGTTGCTGCTGAGTGGCCGGCTCCTTGATGTTGCCAACCCCCAGTCGAAGGTGAGCCCCGAAGCCCGCCAACGCGTCCAGCAGCTGCTCGCGAGCTTCACCGGTTCGCAGTTCATCGCCTCGGTGGAGAACGAGAAATTTCCCGACAACCAAAACGGACTGCTGCGGTTCGATTTCACGCTCGTGATCAACCCGAAGAAAACGCTGTGAGCCGCGCATGAACTGGTATCGCAAAAATCCCATCTTCGCCACCGCGCTCACCGTGTGCGCGGTGCTCGTCGTCGGGGAGGGCTGGCTGATCTACGATCGCTACGACGCGTCCCGCGTCGCCGCGAAGAAGCTGCTCCAAAAGGAGGCCGAGCTCATGGCCATGAGGGACTTGGTGCCGGTGCCGACCCGGCCGGTCGCCGCCGCCATCGAGGCCGATCTGGCCCGCGCCCAGCGGTCGGTCGCCGTCATGCAGGCGGAACTTCACGGTCGCGGCCCCGCCGCCGAACGGCTGGCAGCGGCCAAGGTGCCCACCGCCCGGACCGAGGCCTATTTCGATCTCGCCACCTTTGTCGAAAAGTCGCGTGAGATGGCAAAGAAACACGATGTGGAGATCCGGCCCGAGGCCGCGCGCCTGGGGTTCGCGCTCTACGCCAGCGAGGGTCCGAAGGAGGACCGCATCGCGTCCGTCTTTCACCAGCGTCAGGTCGTCCAATATATTGTCGAGTCCCTCATCGAGGCCCGCCCCCGCTCCATCTTTTCAGTGCAGCGCGAACGCGCCTTGAACAAGGCGGAGAAGGATGCGCTCCTCGCCGCGCAGCAGGCCGCCGCCAACGGTGGCGGTGCCGCGCCGGAGCCTCCGGCTGAGCCTGCCCCCGGAACCGTGTCCTCGGTCGAGGCCGAGAGCCCCGACCTCTTTGTCATCGATCCCCGCGTCACCGCCCGCGCCCCCGGCTATATCGACACCACCCCGGTGCGCGTCGTCTTCACCGGCCAGACCGGCGCGCTCCGCACGTTCCTGAACAAGCTGGCGAGCTTCGAGCTGCCCATCCTGGTGCGTGAGGTCGAGGTCGACCGCGCCAGTGCCGAGGAAGCCGCCGCCGTCCCGGTTTCCCCCGCCGAGGAGGGCACCGTCGCCGATGCCGACGCCGCTCCCGCCGCCTCAGTGGTGATGGCGGCCAAGCCGAAGCCCGTCGTCACGGTCAAAGCCGCCCCGAAGGTCTCATCGACGACCCCGATCGTCCCCAAGCCTCTCTCCAAATTCACGGTCACGGTCGAGTACCTCGATCTCGTGTCGGCGCCCTCCACCCCGGCGGAGGCCCCGGCGGCCGAACCAGCCAAACCGACCACCTGAGCCATGGCTGCCCTCTCCAAGGAAAAAGTGAACCTCATCGCCGCGGCCACGCTCTTTGTCGCCTCGGCGACGGTCTGCGGCGTGCTGGCGTGGCGCCATGTCACCGCCCCCCAGTCGTCGGTCACGGTCGTGGACCTCCCCACGACGCCCTACGCCGCGACGGTGACCGAGGCCGAGGTGATCAAGACGGACGTCTGGAACCCGCCGGTCGCCCAGTCCCGCGGCCGCGATTGGATCTACGACACGTTCTCGCCGCCGGAGATTCTCTACAACTCCCGGACGAAGCACTTCACCGTCAAGCCGCCCGCCGCCCTCTCCGACGACGGGGCCGTGGAGGAGGCGTTCGGCTTGGAGCTGGCGTCCGTGCGCCCCGAGCCGTTCCGCCTGCAGCTCATCGGCTATGTCGGCACGGAGGGCAACGAGCGGGGCACCTTTGAGAATATCGTGAACGGCGAGGTGTTCCTCGGGGGCGCCGGCCGCCGCGTGCCGAAGCTCGGCCTCACCATCAAGAGCCTCACCGTGCGTTCGGTGGAGGTGAAGATCCCGGGCAGCATGTCCACCCGCCAGCGCGTCGCGAGCGCCGTCGTCGTCGATGACAAGACCGGCAAAGAGGTCACCATCACCCACCGCGAGCGCCACTTCACCGGCGAACTTTCCGCCTTCGTCGCGCAGACGGGCGAGGCCGCCACGCGCGAGGTCCGCGCCGGCGAGAGCTTCACGATCGGCGATGTCACCTACCGGATCAACAGCATCAAGCTCTCGCCGCCCAGCATCGAGGTCACCCGCGAGTCCCCGGCGCTCGCCCAGCCGGACCGCCGCACCCTTACCCCCCGCGAATCTGACGATACCCCGGCGGCCCCCGACGGCCCGCCGCCCGTCACCCAATAATCTCACTCTTCCGCAATGAAAAAACACGCCCTTCCCACGTCGCTCGTCCTTTTGCTCGCCGCCGCGCTCTTCG
>JAPLTR010000424.1 GCA_026398065.1 Verrucomicrobiota bacterium
GCCCACGGCGGCGCAACTGATCGCCGACGATCTCGGGTGTAGCCTCCCGACGCGCAAGATGGTGGACGAGATCTACCGGGCGGCGCCCCTCAAGCTCGCGCCGTCCCCGATCGTCCCGAGCAAGGCGATGACGACGGTCCCGGTCTTCAATCAGCACAACGCGACCGTGAGCGCCCAGCGGTCCGCGGCCCTCGCTCAATACCCGCTCGGCACGCTGGTGGCTGGCCACAAGAAGGACGTGGTGATCACCCCGAAGCTCGCGACCTCGCCAGGCCGCGTGGCGATCTACGGCTGGCACCGGCCTGACGGAAAGCCGATCCAGTCGCTTTACCTCGGGCATGCGGCGACGTGGGCCGACTACAGCCATGGGGTGCGGCTGGTGCGCCAGGAGATGACGGTGGACGGGGTGACGACGACGGTCGCGGCGGTGTTGGCGGACAAGGAGCGCAGCGCGTTGCTGAGCGACGAAGGACCGATTGCGCGTCCCCGCTATGAGGACAAAGCGCCGGCGGTGTCCGCGCCGGCGGCGGAGGTTGTGGAGGAGATCAATTTCGAAGGCGGAGTACGGGCGGTGGTGAATACCCCCGCGAAACTCGATCCGGTCAAACCAGTGCGGCTGATCCTCTTTGCGGCCCCCGCGGGCAACACCATCGAGCAGACCGTCGGCCGGCGGATCCAACTGGGCGAGGACTGGCATTTTGACATCCAGCACATCGGCGCGCAGACCCGGTGGCTGCGGGCGCGGACCCGCGACGCGAATCTGGTGATCGTGTATCTTCAGGCGGATCAGAAATCCTTCGTGCTGTGGAAACGCCTGTTCCCCGACCACCCGCAACGCTGTGTGGCGATCGTCGAGGCGCTGCAAACGCGGTTTCCCGGGGCCAAGCTCGTGCTCACCGGTCACAGCGCGGGGGGCAGCTTTACGTTCAGCTATCTCGACGGCGTGGAAAAGATCCCGGACGCGGTGGAACGCATCGCCTTTCTCGACAGCGACTACGCCTACGATGCGGCGAAGGGCCACGGCGCGAAGCTCGCCGAGTGGCTCGCGGCCTCGGACACCCACCGGCTTTGCGTGCTCGCGTATCAGGACTATGTCGCGCTGCTGAACGGCAAGACCTTCGTGAGCGAGCAGGGCGGGACCTGGGGACGAAGCCACGCGCTGCTCACCGACCTCACTGCGAAATTTCCCTTCACGCGCAGCGACGCGGGCGGGTTGCAGCGGCACACGGCGCTGGAGGGACGGGTGCAGTTTCTGTTGAAAGAAAATCCCGAGAAGGCGGTGCTGCATACGCGGCAGGTCGAACTCAATGGGTTTATCCAGGGCATGCTTTCGGGAACGGCGCAGGAGGGGAAGGGTTACGTCTACCTCGGGGAGCGCGCCTATGGCGATTTGATCGCCGACAAATGATTTACCTCGGGCACGGCGGGTGCGAAGATTTCGCCCAACCATGAAACTCGGCGTCGAAGTCCTTTTCGAAAAACAGCTCGGTCTCCTGCGCGGCAAGCGTGTCGGGCTCATCACCAACCCCACGGGAGTCGACCGCGCGCTCGTGAGCATCATCGAGCGCTTCCGCGCGCATCCGGACATCCGGCTGGTGGCGCTCTACGGGCCGGAGCACGGCGTGCGGGGCAATGCGCAGGCGGGGGAGTTCGTGGATTTCTTCCAAGACGAGCACCTGAAACTGCCGGTCTTCAGTCTCTATGGCCAGGCGCTGAAGCTGCCGACGCAGCCCCTGGAGAACATCGACGCGATGATGCGCGAGTTCGACACGCAGCACACCGGCAAGACCGTCGGGCACGAGATGCTTCGCGGCGTGGACGTGCTGGTGTTCGACCTGCAGGACGTGGGGACGCGCGTGTACACCTATGTGGCGACGATGGCCTACGCGATGCGGGCGGCGGCAGAGACGGGCATCCCGTTCGTCGTGCTCGACCGGCCCAACCCGATCAACGGGGTCGCGATGGAGGGCCCCATCCTCGAGTACCCCGCGCACAGCTCGTTCATCGGCCTCTACCCGGTGCCGGCGCGGCACGGCATGACAGTCGGGGAACTGGCGCGGTTGTTTAACGCGAAGTTCCTGGAAAAACCCGTGGTGCTGACTGTCGTTCCGATGGAAGGCTGGCGGCGCGCGGACTGGTACGACACCACGGCCCTGCCGTGGGTGCTGCCCTCGCCGAACATGCCGACGCCCGACACGGCGACCGTTTACCCGGGGCAGGTCCTGCTCGAGGGCACCAACCTCTCCGAGGCACGCGGCACGACGAAGCCCTTCGAGATGTTCGGCGCGCCGTGGATCGACGGCTACGTGCTCACCCGCGAGCTGAACGCGCTGGCGCTGCCGGGCGTCGCGTTTCGCGAGACGTGGTTTACGCCGACCTTTTCAAAGTGGGTGGGCCAGCGCTGCGGGGGCTGCCAGATGCACGTGACCGACCGCGAGGTGTTTCGCTCCGTGACGGTGGTGCTGGCCGTGCTGCGGACGATCAAGCGCCTCTACGGCGCCAAGCTGGAGCTGCACGCCGACT
>JAPLTR010000562.1:0-817 GCA_026398065.1 Verrucomicrobiota bacterium
CTGGCAGGCCGCCCGCCTGGAGGAGCGTTCGTGGCGCGACGCCGCAGGTTTCACGAGTGTCAACGAGGCCTACCTCGCCCAACTCCGCGCCCGCTACCCGTGGTTCGCCGCCAAGCCGTCCGCCGTGATCCCCTTCGGCGCCAGCGCGGCGGATTTCGCGGTCGCCCGCGCCCACCCCGAGCTGGCGCCGGCCTTCGAGCGCCGCGCCGGCGAAGTGCATCTCGTGAGCGTCGGCGCCGCCGGGCCGATCATGCGTCCCGCCCTCGCCGCGCTCTTCGCCGCGCTCCGGGAGTTTCGCGCCGACGAACCCGCCGCCGCCCGCCTGCGCTTCCACTTCATCGGCACCAGCTACGCGCCCGCCGGTCGGGCCGAGCCCTCCGTCGCCCCCCTCGCCGCGGAGTTCGGCGTCGGCGATCTTGTGCACGAACAGCCGGAACGCGTCGGCTACTTCACCGCCCTCGCAACCCTGCTCGTCGCCGATGCGATCGTCATCCCCGGCTCCGACGATCCCGCCTACAGCCCCTCGAAGCTCGCCCCGTGCTTCCTGGCCGAAAAACCTGTGCTCGCCCTCGCTCCCGCGAACTCTTCTTTCGGTGCCATGGTCCACGAACTCGGTTTCGCCTCCGTCGCGGTCATTCCCGCCGTGGCGGGTGACTCGACCATCGCCGGCTTCCTCCGCTCATTGCTTTTTTCGGCGGCGCCCCCGTTGCCCACCACGCGGCGCACCACACGGTTCAACGCCAGCTATACGGCGGAAGCCCGCACCGCGCAGCAATGCGCGCTCTTCACCGCGGCCCTCGCCTCCCGCCCGCCTCGA
>JAPLTR010000562.1:823-5126 GCA_026398065.1 Verrucomicrobiota bacterium
CCGCCCGCCTCGATGACCGACCGACCCCCAGACCCGTCCTCGGGCGATGTCCCGCCCGCTCCTCCCGAGGAAACCGCCGCCCGCATCGTGCTCCCTCCGCGCCCGCCCCGGTCGAAGCTCTTTACCGGCGCCGCCCTCGGCCTCGCCGTCGCAGTCTGCTACTACGCCTACGCCTCGAAGGCTCCGGACCCGATCCAGCTATACCTCGGGCTATTCATTCTCATCGGCTCCAGCCTTCCGGCGATCCTGTGGGCCAAGCGCAATGATTTCCGGTTCCCCGTGTTCGAGGTGTTCATGCTCACCGGCGTCAATACCTACGCCATCCCGCTCCTGTCCGGGCACCAGCAGCTCCAGCAATATCCGCCGGAGACGGTGACCACCGCCGCCTTCGCGGTCCTCTTTTACCAGATTGTGGCGATCGTCACCTACTCGATGGTCCGGTCACGTCCCGGACGCGGGCCGTTTTGGAACGAGGATGTGATCTCCAAGGGCATCGCGGACTTTCTCGGGTACGGCATGGCCCTCACCACGGCCTACACGATGATCAACTTCTTCACCGATTGGATCCCCTCCGATCTCAACAGCGTGCTCCGCGCCGTCTGTTTCGGTGTCGGCATCATCAGCACATTCATTCAGAGCCGCATGTGGGGCCAGGGGACGCTGCCCCGGCACGCCAAGGGCATCTTCGTCGTGCAGATCGCCCTCCAGGTGATCTTCAGCTGGGCGAGCCTGTACCTGATCGCCGGCATCTCCATCCTCGTGCTCGCGCTGATCGGCTATGTGTTCGGCGGGAAAAAACTCCCGGTGACCGCCCTCCTCGTCGTCCTCCCCGCCATCGGCGTGCTCCACAACGGCAAGAGCGTGATGCGCGAGAAATACTGGGAAAACGGCGCGCCCATGCCGACGCTGACCGAGGTCCCCGGTTTCTTTGCCGAGTGGATCGGATACGGTCTCGACCCGGCCAACATCCAGGAGAAAAAACAGGCCAACAACCTCCTCCTCGAGCGCACCTCACTGATGCACATCCTGTGCCTCGTGGTCGACTACACGCCATCCCGCCAGCCCTACCTTTCCGGCGAGACCTACGGCTACGTGCCGGCCCAGCTCGTCCCCAGTTTCTTCTGGAAGGGCAAACCTCCCGCCCACGTCGCCACCCACCGCCTCTCCGTTTACTATGGCCTGCAGCGTCCCGACGACACCGCCAAGACCACCATCGCCTTCGGCCTGCTCTCCGAGGCCTACGCCAACTTCGGTTTCTTCGGCGTCGGCGCGCTCGGCTTCGTCTTCGCCGCGTGCTTCAAGAAGATCAGCGATCTCACCGTGAAGAGCCCCATTTTGTCCTACCCGGGCCTGCTCATGGTCGTGCTCACCGCCTGGTCCTTCCAGTCCGAGCAGACGATGGCCGCCTGGATCAGTTCGCTCTATCAGGCGTGTATCGCGGTGCTCGGCGTGCCCTTCGTCGTACGCAACTTTCTCGGCGGATGACCGCTCCCCTCCCTCCGTCCCTGCCCCGGCTGGCGATCGTCCTGTCCCACCCGACGCAGTACTACAGCCCGTGGTTTCGCTGGCTGCGCGCCCACACTGCGGTCGAGTTCCGCGTCTTCTACCTCTGGAAATTCGGCGTCACCCCGCAGCGGGAACCGAAGTTGCTCACCACCTTCGAGTGGGACGTAGCCCTCCTCTCCGGCTATGACAACGAATTCGTGGACAACGTCGCGCGCGACCCTGGCACCCATCGCTTCGGCGGCCTGCGCAATCCCGCCCTGACCGCCCGGCTCGCCGCCTGGCGGCCCGCTGCCGTACTTTTTTTCGGATACAACTGGGACGCCCCGCTCCGGGCGATCCTCTGGGCGCGGCTCCGCGGCCTGCCGCTGCTCTTCCGCGGCGACTCCCACTTTGTCGGCCGGGGCGCCCCGCCGCTGCTGCCGCGGATCCTCCTCCGCGCGGTTTACGCCCAATTCGCGGCGTTCCTCGACGTCGGCGCCGCCAATCGCGACTACTTCCGCACCCTTGGCGTGCCCGTCGGCCGGCTGTTTCACGCGCCCCATTCCGTGGACGCCGCGTTCTTCGATCCCTCGCGGCCCGCGCCTCGCGCCGCCGCGGCCGCGCTCCGCACCCGACTCGGCCTCGCCCCGGCCACCCGCGTCGTGCTCTTCGCCGGCAAGTTTGTGCCGGAAAAACAGCCCGCCGAACTGCTCGCCGCCTTTCTCGCCCTCCGCCCCCGGGAAGCGGCCCTCGTCTTCGTCGGCGACGGCCCGGAAAAGTCCGCCCTCCTCGATCAGGCCCGCGCGGCCGAGCCCGGCACCGTGCATTTTCTCCCGTTTGCCAACCAGTCCGAAATGCCGGCGCGCTACCTCCTCGCCGACCTCTTCGTGCTCCCGTCGCGCGGTCACTACGAGACGTGGGGGCTCGCGGTCAACGAGGCCATGCACCTCGGCGTCCCCGCCCTCGTGAGCGATCTCGTCGGCTGCCAGCGCGACCTCGTCACCGACGGCGAGACCGGCTGGGTCTTCCGCGCCACCGAGCCCGGGGCACTCCAGACAAAACTCGCGGAGGCCCTCGCCGCCCTCGCCCCGGACGACGGACGCGCCCGTTTCCGCGCCGCCGCCCTGACGCGGATCGCTGGGTACACCTACGCACAGACCACCGCGGGCCTCCTCCACGCCCTGGCGTCGCTTCGGTTCACCTCGTGAAGATCTCCATCGCCACCGGCTTCTTTCTCCCGGTCCCGCCCGTGGCCGGCGGTGCGACCGAAAAAATCTGGCACCGGCTCGCGCAGGAGTTCGCTGCGGCCGGGCACGAAGTCACGTTCATCTCGCGCACCTGGCCCGGCTTCGCCGCCCGCGAGACCGTCGCCAGGGTCACGCACCTCCGGATCCGTGGCGCCGACCACACGCCTTCCCTAGCCCGCAATCTCTGGCACGACTTCTGGTGGGGCGTGCGCGTCGCGCGGGCCCTCCCCCCTGCCGACGTCGTCATCCTCAACCTCGTGGCGCTCCCGGCCTGGCTCGGGCGCCTCAAACCCTCCGCGGGCAAGGTCGTCGCCGTCGTCGCGCGCATGCCCAAGGGCCAGGGTCGCGTCTACGGCGGCGTCGATCTGCTCTTTTCCCTCAGCGCAGCCGTCACCGCGAAACTCTGTCTGGAGAACCCGCGCCTCGCGCCGCGCATCGTGCCGTTCCCGTTTCCGATCGACTGGGCCCGCCATGCCCGCGCCACCGCCAAAGCCACTTCGCCCGCCCCGCTCACCATCGGCTACGTCGGCCGCCTTCATCCCGAGAAGGGGCTGCGCGTCCTCCTCGCCGCCGCCGCCCGCCTCGCCAGCCGCGCCGACCTCCCGGCCTGGCGCCTCGAAATCGTCGGTCCCTGGACCGTCCCCCAGGGCGGTGGCGGCGAGGCCTACCGCGATGCCCTGATCGCGGAATTTGCCCCCGCGCTCGGCGCACGTCTCGTCTTCACCGGCCCCGAGTTCGACGCGGAGAAGCTCGCGCGCCGCTATGGCGGGATGGATATTTTCTGCTACCCGAGCCTGGCCGAAAAGGGCGAGACCTTCGGAGTCTCCGTCGCCGAGGCCATGGCCGCGAAGGCGGCCGTCGTTGTTTCCGGCCTCGCTTGTTTCCACGAACTCGTGCGCGACGGCGACACCGGTCTCGTTTTCAACCATGCCGCCCCCGGGGCCGACGTCCTTCTCGCCGACGCTCTCGCGCGCCTGCTGCTCGACCCGGCTTTTCGCACCGCCGTCGCCGCCCGCGGTCAGGCCCACGCGCGCCAGTTCGACTACGCGGAGAGTGCGCGCACTGTCCTGAACGACCTGGCGCGCATCACCGCCGCCCAGCCATCCGGATCGACGTAACCCCGTGCCGGTCGCAAGATTCAGGTTGAGTCGCCCGCCTTACCCGAGAGCTTAAACCCCGTCCATGTCCGACGAAGCGCCTTATCTGGGTCAGCACTGTGTGACGCCCTATCCGCGTCGCGAGATCGTGCTGCGCATGGTGTGGGCCCTCGTGCAGGCGACCTTCTTTCGCTGGAGCCCGCGCCCCTTTCATGGCTTTCGCGCGCGCCTGCTGGCGCTGTTCGGTGCCAACATCGCGACCCCGGGCCAGGTGGTGATCTTCCCCAGCGCCCGCATCACGTTTCCGTGGAAACTCACCCGGGCGCCCCGCGCCATGGTCGGCCCCCATGTCACCCTCTACAACCTCGCACCGATCACGCTCCGGCGCGGCGCCAACCTCAGCCAGAACTGCCACCTCTGCGCCGGCACCCACGATTTCTCCCGGTGGTCGATGCCGCTCGTCACGGCCCCCAT
>JAPLTR010000782.1 GCA_026398065.1 Verrucomicrobiota bacterium
AACGGCCAAACCTGAGTAGTCCCCGTAGTTTACCCCAGCTGCGAACAGCCCAGGGCTACGGCAAACGCCAGAAACACGACGCCCAGCGCCCGGTCGATCCAATGCCCGTGACGCAGAAAGCTCCGACGCACGTCCCCGCGGGTGAACACATTGGCCACCAACGTAAACCATGCGGCCGTCGCAACCGCCATCCACAGGCCATAGCCGGCCTGGACGAGCTTCGGCGTCGTCGGGTTCACGACCATTACAAACAATGATACGAAGAACAACGTGACCTTCGGATTGAGGGCATTGGTCAGGAACCCGGTCCCAAACGCCCCCCTGGCGGTCGGCGTGGCGCTCCGACGAGCGCCGCCAGCTCCCGTCGGTTCAGCGTCGTCTCCCCGCGGTCTCGCCCGCAACGACTGCACCCCCAGCCAGGCGATGTAGGCAGCCCCTGCATACTTCACGACCGCAAACCACAATTCCGAACTGCGAAGCAACAGCCCGAGCCCGAGCAGCGAATACGCCACATGCAGCAGGATCGCCGTGCCCACGCCGAGCGCGGTCCACACCGCCGTCCGCCGGCCGTGCACGAGGCTCTGTTTGAGTACGACGGCAAAGTCCGGTCCGGGACTGGCCACCGCGAGCAGATGCGCCAGCGCCACCTGGAAAAACTCGCTCCAATGGGAGAGCATCGCCGGCGCCGCTGGTCCGACCGGGCCCCCGCGCTACGGTCCCAGCGCGATCTCCTTGAAGCGCGGATCGGCGAGCATCTTGTCGATCTGCTTGCCGTCGACAAACGCCTTCACGGCCCGGTCCTCCGGGAAGTTCTTTTCGGCCCGTTTGAGGGCCGCCCGCGCGTCGTCGACCCGGCCGAGCAGGCCGAGGACGTAGACCTGCAACAGCACTGCCTTCGACTCCTTCGGGTTCGCGCCGGCGTCGGACTCGTACGCGGCCAGCCCCGCTTTGTAGGCGGCCCGCGCGGCCTCCTTTTTCCCCTGCCGCACCTGCATGGCGCCCAGATCGACCCAGTATCGACCGTTGTCCGGACACAGGGCCGCAGCCTTGGCGAGCAGCCCCTCGGCGCGCGCATAATCCTTCAGTTGCAGGGCGAACTGCGCCTCGCTCACCAGGCTCGCCGCCTCCTTGCGTTGCAGCGACGTGATTTCCTTCGTCTTGGGCTTGCAACCGCCCGCCACCAGTGAGGCGAGTACGGCGAGAACGACGAACGCAGGCGTTTTCATGGGATGGGTCCAATTGCGATACGTCGGGCCCGCGCCGTCAATCCCGACCGCCGGTTCCTTCACCGGCCGATCCTCTTCACGGCCACCCCTACCGCGACGATCACGATGATCGGGGTCAGCACCAGCGCGACCCAGGTCCAGACGTTGCGTGGCGGTGGCCGCTGCCCGCTTCGCCTCGCCTCATGGCGCAGGAGCCGGTTTTCCCGACTCTTGAACAGGGAGACCACATCCGCGATGACCGCCAAAAAATCGACGAGCAGCGACAACGACGACAATGCATCCAGCAGCCCGACGAAGGCCTCGACCAACGCACCGAGCAGTTCAAAAATCTCCACCGGCCCTCACATGTCCGGCGGCACGTTGGCGATGGCCTCCTCGATCGTCGTAAGGCCTTCCTTGACCTTCAGGATGCTGTCCTGGTGCAGCGTCTTCATGCCGCCACGCTGCGCAATCTTCTTCAGTTCGGCCGACTCGGCCTCCTTGTTGATCGCCTCGACCAGTTCCTCGTTGCTGACCATGAGCTCGTGGATGCCGACGCGGCCCTTGTAGCCGCTGCCGCCGCACTTGGGACAGCCCTTCAGGTTCGGTTTGAAAATCTGCCCGCTCCAGCCGATGGCCTTCTCCATGATCTCCTTTTCGCGGCCTTCGGGAGTGTAGGCGACCCGGCAGGTCTTGCACACGCGGCGCATGAGGCGCTGCGCACACACGCACAGCAGCGACGATGACACCATGAACGACTCCACGCCCATCTCCGTGAGACGCGAGATGGTGGTCGGCGCGTCGTTGGTGTGGAGCGTGGAGATGAGCAAGTGACCCGTGAGCGCGGCCTCGACCGCGATGCCGGCCGTTTCCTTGTCGCGGATTTCGCCGACGAGGATGATGTCAGGATCCTGACGGAGAAAGGCGCGCAGGGCCGTCGCAAAGGTCAGGCCGATCTGCCGGTGCATCTGCATCTGGTTCAGGCCGGGGAGCGTGTACTCGATGGGGTCCTCCGCCGTGCGGATGACGATGTCCGGGGTGTTGATCTCGTTGAGCGCCGAGTAGAGCGTCATCGACTTGCCGGAACCGGTCGGTCCGCAGTGCAAAATCATCCCGTAGGGCTGGCGGATGCACTCGCGGTACTTCGCCAGGTTCTCCTCGGAGAAGCCGAGCGCCGGCAGCGGCAGCGTCGTCTTCTGCTTGTCGAGAATACGCATCACGATGCCTTCGCCGTGGTTCAGCGGCGCGGTCGAGACGCGCAAGTCGAGGTCGAGGTTCTTCTTCGTGTACTGCTTGAAGATGATGCGTCCGTCCTGCGGCAACCGGCGCTCCGAGATGTCCAGGTTGCACATGATCTTCAGGCGGGCGATCAGCGCGGGACCGACCTTCTTCGGCAAGCGGAGCTTTTCGTGACAGATGCCGTCGATGCGGTTGCGGACGATGATTTCCTTCTCCTGCGGCTCGATGTGAATGTCGCTCGTGCCCGAGAAATACGCGTCCTCGATGATGCGG
>JAPLTR010000364.1 GCA_026398065.1 Verrucomicrobiota bacterium
TATGGATCCAGGCGACCCATGCGACTTCCCTTCGGTACTGACCTCTTCCAAACGCAAAAAAGTCGACCCCTTGCGAGGTCGACACTCTTTTTGAAACGTTGGTGCGATTGAAGCGATCAGCCCGCTACCGCCGCGAGCGGGGACAGTTCCTCGGACTCAGCGCTGGTAACGATCGCGGCCGGCGGGCCCTCAAGCCAGGAAGATGCGATGCGAGAAGCCTCAAGCTTCCAATTGGTGCCGGGAGTCGAATAAACTGAAATTATTGGAAATGAATCACTTCCCTTCCAGTTAAGGCTGGCCTTCAGGCAAAGCGAGCCGTCGGCGAGGGAGAACGCCTGGAGAAAGATCGCTCCAGGAGGGAAGGGCAGGTCGGCCGCAGGCCGGGGGCTCAGGGTCAAGCGCGCAAGGCCTTGATGAAAATTGACCATCCGATTGGTCTCCCATGCGCCTCCGTCGACGGCGGGGGATTCAGCGAGCAGGGCGTGTTCGACCTCGGTGATAAAGGAAAGTAAGCGCATCGCAGTGGAGGTCATCGGCTCAGTCCGGAGGCGACTTTAGTTTTTCCTCAAGTTTTTTGGACCACGGTCGAAGCTTCCTCCCATGCCTGCAGAGCGCGCGGCAAATGCCAGGTCGCCTTCGTCCGCGAGAATGGTCGGGGGAAATGAGGCCCCCAGAGGCGATGTGGTGTTGCTCGTCGAAGGCGCCCAGTCCCAGGCGAAGTATTTTTGGCGTCTTTCTCGGTCGGTGCCATCGCCGGGTGCTGTATGGCCAGGTCGGAGCGACCTGCCTGAAGAAATTTGCGGCGCGCCATGACGATCTTGCCGTGGCGCTGAGGAATGGTGGGCTGCCAGACATGCACGGTGGGACGCTCTGGTAATGATCGCGTGTCGCAGTACCCGGGTTGGCGTTGCCCCTGCCGAGCGGTCGTGAGCAGGAATTGCTTCACGCGCTGCACGCCAACAACGGTTCGACGTTTTTTGGGCGAAGCCGTTTTTTCCAGCCGACATGATGTGCGAAGTGACGGCCATGCCCCCTGTGGGAAGGCTTCAGGAGTTGGATTGCGGGGCGTCGGCGAGTTTCATCTCCCCTGAGTTCGTGTCGCGGGACTCGTGCTTCGTAGCGCCCGCAGTGAGTGCGTAGAACATTTGTTTGCACGGAATCGTCCGGTGTTTTTAGCTTGTCGTCCTCCGGTTTCCACCCCTCCACCCTCGCTCCAACCATGTCATTTGAGAAAATCCTCATCGTTGAAGACGACATGGTGATTCGGAATCTGCTCTCGACGATATTCATGCGGCACAAGCTGCCGGTGAGTTCGGCTGGGAGTCTGGCCGAGGCCTCGGCGCATCTGGCGCGAGAGCCCTTCGACCTGATGATGCTCGACCTGCGTCTGCCGGATGGAGATGGGCTCAAGTTTCTCGAGCAGGTCGCTGCGCTGCCGGAGCGTCCGCTGGTCGTGATGGTCACCGGCTTTGGTTCGATCGAGTCGGCGGTGGCCTGCATGCGGGCAGGTGCGTTCGACTATGTGCTGAAGCCTTTTTCGCCCAGCCAGATCGATGTCATTTTGCGCAAGGCGCAGACTTACCGGCAGCTTTTACGCGTGAGCCGCTTGCTCAGTGACGATCCCGAGGACGACGACGCGCTCCTCGTCGGGCGCAGTCCGGCCATGACGCGGCTGCGACAGCTGATCGAGCGCGTGGCGCCGACGGATGCGACGGTGCTCGTGACCGGTGAGAGCGGCACCGGCAAGGAGATGATTTCGCGCGAATTCTATCGGCGCAGCCCGCGTCGCGGCCAGCCGTTCATCAAGATGAACTGCGCGGCGATCTCGGAGAACCTGATCGAAAGCGAGTTTTTCGGTCACGAACGCGGAGCCTTCACCGGTGCGACCGAACGCCGGGAGGGTCGTTTCGAACTCGCGAACAACGGCACGCTGCTCCTCGACGAGGTGAGCGAAATTCCCCTTGCCCTGCAGGCGAAGCTGCTACGCGTCCTGCAGGAGCGGGAGTTCGAGCGCGTGGGCGGCAGCCGCACGATCAAGGTCAATGTCCGCATCATCGCCACGTCGAACCGCGATTTGCTTGCGCACGTGGGCAAGGGTGAATTTCGCCAGGATCTGTATTACCGGCTCAATGTGTTTCCGGTCCACGTGCCGGCGTTGCGTGAGCGCGTGGAGGACATTCCGTTGCTCGCGGATCACTTCCTGCGCCGCTTTACCCGCAAACACGGCGTAAAGGTCACGGGTTTTTCCGACTCCGCCTGCGCCGCAATGCTCGCCTACCGATGGCCGGGTAACGTTCGCGAACTTCAGAACACGATCGAGCGCGCGGTCATCCTCTCCGAGCCGGGACGCCCGGTGACCGCCGCGGTGCTGGGTCTGCCGGCGGACCTCACTCCGACCGAGGCTAACTCCACGCATCCTTGGGCCCACGCTGGCCTGAGCGAGGAGCCCCTTCCGGCGGAAATACCTGCCGCAGCGGCGACAGATTCATCGTCGGGAATGACCGACGGCAACGGCCAGGTGTTGCGCCTCGACGAGATGGAAAAGAATGCCATCCGCGCCGCGCTCAAGCAGACCGGGGGCAATCGCACCCAGGCCGCCACGGCGCTTGGGATCAGTATCCGCACTCTGCGCAACAAGCTGCAGGAATATCGTGAAGCGGGTGATCCGGTCGACGCGGGACTCGAGTCAGCTGACGTCTAGTCGGACCGGATTGGGGGTGGCGCCGGGCCATTGCGGAGGCTCGCCAGGGGTGAAAACATGCCCGGTTGGCGTTTTTTTTTCGTTCTTTGCTGTTCCGTGTTAAACCTTCGGCTTGGTGCGCCGATAAAGCAGGCATTCTGGCAAGCTCCACCCTCACCATGCCCGCAACCGCTGAAATTACCGAAACGCTGATCCGCGATTACATCAATCGTGCGGTCGCAGATGTGTTCAAAACCATGCTCGGCCGTGAGCCGACGTTCAGCACGCAGGAGGCCCGAGGCCCCGGCGCGCCCATCCTTCCCCCCGAAGGCCACCGCCCCCAAGTCGTTGGCACCGTCGGATTCATCGGCGACATCAACGGCCTCATCTATCTTCACCTGGACCTCGCCTTCGCGCGGCTCTGCACCTGCCACCTTCTCGGCATGACCGAGGCCGAGCTCGATGAAGCCGGCGACGAGGTGATCAACGACGCCATCGGCGAGCTCACCAACATGACGGTCGGTGGCTTTAAGAACGGCCTCTGTGACGCGGGCTACCCGTGCAAGCTGACGATTCCGTCGATTCTCCGCGGCAGCAATTTCTCCATCGAGCCGATCAGCTCCGCCGTCCGCCACATCTACTATTTTGACTGCGCGGAACACCGCGTGGTCGCCGACATTCTGATGAAGTCGGACGAATAAGTCGTATTTAAAACACCCACACCATGCGCTACAAAGTTCTCACCGTGGACGACTCCAAAACCGTCCGCATCATCGTAAAGAAGGCCTTCAAGGCTTTTGACTGCGAGATTCTCGAAGCGGGCAACGGCGTCGAAGGCCTGGCGGTTGCCGCCAAGGAAACGCCCGACCTCATCCTCCTCGATGTCACCATGCCCGTCATGGATGGCGTCGAAATGCTCACCAAGCTCAAATCCGATCCGGCGCTCAAGGGCATCCCGGTGATGATGCTGACCGCTGAAGGTGGCCGCGACAACGTACTGAAGATCGCCAAGATCGGCGTGCGCGACTATCTGGTGAAACCGTTCAAGGAGGAGGTTCTCCTGGAGAAATGTGGCCGTGTGATCGACCTCAAGCCGCTCAACGACACGCCCACGAAGACCAAGTCCATTTTCGATCCCGCCGACATTCTCGTCGTCGAGGACAAGCCCGCCATCGTCCAGCAGATTCAGGAGGGCCTGAAGCACACCCCGTGGAAGGTCCGCGGCGTGAGCACCCAGGGCGAGGCCATCGACGTGTGCGCCAAGACGCCGCCCGATGTCGTGCTCGTGAGTCTTTCGCTGCCCGAGGAGTCGGCGTTCACGTTGTTCCGCCTCATCCGGACCAATGTGAAGACCAAGTACACCCCGGTCTTCGCCCTCGTGGTCAAGACCGAGACCAGCCAGCAGCAGCAGGCTCAGACGCTCGGTTTCAGCGCGATCATCACCAAGCCGATCGACACGACCGAACTCGAGTCGAAGATCGCCAAGGCGATGAACCTCGACACGTCGCAGCGCTACTACGCCCTCGAACAGGACTGCCTCATCATGCGCCTGCCCGAGAACTGCTCGCCGTCGGTGCTCGCCGAGGCGGCGCACTACCTGAAGCCCAAGTTTTCCGAGGCGGTCGACGCCGGCTTCAACAAGGTCGTCATCGATGTGCACCAGATCCGCACGCTGCACATGGGCGTGATCAAGCTCCTCTTCCAGGCGATGCAGACCTGCCGTGAGCTCGCGATGAATTTCGGTCTCGTCGGCAACGCGCAGATCATCTCGGAGTGCAAAGGCTTCGAGGACACGCGCGGTTGGACGTTCTACGACTCGATCGACGACGCTAAGGTCAACATCGGCCGTTCGGCCGCCCCTCAGCTTGCTGGGGTCAGTTGAGCCAAAAACAATTGTCAGGGGTGTGAAGGCTAGAATCGGCGGGCGGTGCGCAATGTGGGCGCACCGCCCGTTTCTTTTTTAGGGATCATCGGCTGACGGGACGATATCATGGCAAGATGCGCAATTTCTGCGCACGCAGGTTCCGGATTGCGCAAAGACTGCTCACGTGATTTCGGGGAATATATTGATATTAAGCGCTTTACGGTAGTGGCACGCATGCTGCAAGGTAGTGGGCGCCCCATGAAAACGTCCTCGTTGCCTTCCTCGTCCGTTCCGGCCGTGCCTTCCTACAGCTACCGCCTGTTTCACGCTCTCGCCTTGCTGGTTTCGATCAGTGCATTTTCGGCCAGTGTTTTTGCCCAGGCTCCGGCGGATCCCAATGGCGATCCCAACGGTCGCCGTCGGCGCGGCCAAAACGGAGATACCGCTGGCAACGGTGGCAACAACGGCGGACGAGGCAATTTCGACCCCGCGGCGATGATGGATCGCATGCGCGAACAACTCGGGGTCACTGACGATGCTGAGTGGGCGCTGATTTCCGAGCGTCTCACCAAGGTCACGGAGCTTCGTCGTGGTGCGATGGGTGGCGGCGCCTTTGGCCGCGGTGGTCCTCCTGGCGGCGGTGGCGGTGGCAACCGCGGAACCCGTGGGACGGGCAATCCCGAACAAGATTCCCTGCGCCAGGCGGTGACTGACAAACTTCCCGACGCGGAAATCAAATCGCGCCTTGAGCGCCTCCGCGAGGTGCGCAAGGAAAACGAGACGAAGCTCGCGAAAGCGCAGGAGGAACTGCGCGCCGTGCTCTCCGTCCGCCAAGAAGCGATCGCCGTGATGTACGGCATGTTGCCCTGATCCGGAAATCCTCCTCGTGCTGACCGAACCCATTCCCTCTGGCGGCGCCGGCAGCGCTGTGCCCGAATTGCTCAGCCGCATGATCGCGGCGAGACAGCTCACCACCACGGACGCGCGCTCCTACCTGGCGCGCCATCCTTCCGCCGCAGCGCTTACCGAGGAACTCGTTCTCCGGTGGCTCGCGAAGGAATATGGCGTCGGTTACGCCTCGCTCGATGAGCTGGAGCCGGACAAGCAGGTGCTGTCGCTGTTTCCCGCCCGTCTCCTGTTGCGCGACGAGCTGCTGCCGCTGCGCCGCGTCGACAACCAGATTGAGATCGCGACGAGCCGGCTCTTCGCGACCCAGGGCCTGGACGGCCTGAAGGCGCTCACCGGGCTGCGTCTGCGTCCGGTGCTGGCGCCCACCGAGGCGGTCCAGCGCGAGATGAAGAAACGGCTCGGCGTCGGCGCCGACACGATCGACACGCTCGACGACGAGGCCGGCCTACAGGTCGTCGACGAGAACGGCGGCGAGGACAACAACCTCGACGAGGCCGCCGAGGACGCGTCGATCATCCGGTTCGTCAATCAGGTTCTCAAGGACGCGATCGATCTGCGGGCCTCCGACGTGCACTTGGAGCCGTTTGAGGATGAGCTGCGCATCCGCTATCGCATCGACGGCATTCTGCAGGAGGTGCCCGTCCCCGTGCAGATCAAGCGCTTTCAGCCGGCGATCGTCGCGCGCGTGAAGATTCTCAGCCATCTCAACATCGCGGAAAAGCGCCTGCCCCAGGACGGCCGCATCAAGGTCCGCATCGAGGATGCCGAGGTCGACATCCGCGTATCCATCATTCCGATGCTGCATGGCGAGGCGGTCGTCATGCGCCTCCTGCGCCAGAATTCCAAGCTCCGCGGCGCGCGCGACCTCGGCATGGGCGAGCGAGAGCTCTCCTGCCTCGAGCGCGTCCTCGAACTGCCCCACGGCATCGTGCTCGTCACCGGTCCGACCGGCTCGGGCAAGACCTCCACCCTGTACACCGCGCTCAACGAGATCAACGACTCCGAGCGCAAGATCATCACGATCGAGGACCCGGTCGAATATCAGCTCAAGGGTGTGAACCAGATCCAGGTTTCGGAGAAATCCGGACTGACGTTCGCCAAGGGCCTGCGCTCGATTTTGCGTCACGACCCTGACGTCGTGCTGATCGGCGAGATCCGCGACCAGGAAACCGCGCAGATCGCCGTCCAGGCGTCGCTCACGGGTCACTTGGTCTTCTCCACCCTGCACACCAACGACGCCGCCGGCGCGCTCACCCGTCTGGTCGACATGGGCGTGGAGCCGTATCTCGTGGCGTCGTCGCTGGAGGCCGTGCTCGCGCAACGCCTCGTGCGCCTGCTGTGCCCGCATTGCAAGCAGGTCGACACCTCGCCCGAGTCGCGCGCCTACGGGCGGAAACTCGGAATCGATCCGGCCGCAAAAGTCTACCGGGCGGTCGGTTGCCGCGAATGCCGCAACACGGGCTACCACGGCCGCCGCGCCATCTTCGAGTGGATGGATTCGAGCAGCGAGATCCGCTCGCTGATCCTGAAGAACGCCTCGACCGATCTCATCCGTGACTCCGCGCGCCGCGCGGGAATGAAGACACTTTCGGAAGACGGTCGCCGTCTCGTGGAGGAAGGCATCACGACCATCGAGGAAATCTTGAGCGTCACGACCGTCCACGAAATGGAGTCGGACGCCAAGCCCAACGGCCATGCCCCGGCGGCCGCCGTGGCCGCGGTCACGCTGCCGCGGTCGGTGATCTCAGCCGCACCCGCGATGCCCCAATTTGCCTACAAGGCCCTGCAGCACGACGGTGTGCTGACCGAAGGATTTCTCGACGCGAGCAACCGCCACGAAGCGATGCGTCTGGTGGAGGGCCGCGGCCTGAAGCCGATCAAGCTCGCGGAATCCGCCGGCGGCGCCGTCGCAAAGAAAAGCGGTGCCGGCGCGAGCGGGGTGGGCGAGTCCGCGCCAGCGAAGCCCGCTCCGGTGCGCGGCAAGATCACGCCCCGCATGCTGGAGAATTTCACGCGCCTGCTCTCGAGCCTGCTCGCGGCCGGCGTGCCGTTCAGCCGCGCGCTGGTGATTCTGCATCGCGAGTCGGCGGAGCCCGTCGCGAAGCAGAAGTGGAAGGAAATCCACGACCTGGTGATCGACGGCATGTCGCTTTCGAAGGCAATGGAGCGCTCGCCGGAAACCTTTCCGCGGGTTTACGTCGCGATGGTCGAGGCGGGTGAGACCGGCGGCTTTCTGGACATCGTGCTCGCCCAGATCGCGGATTTCCAGGCGCGCGAAAAGGAGCTGAAGTCGAAGGTGATGACGGCGCTGATGTACCCGATCATCCTCCTGATCCTCGCGATCGGCGTGCTGATCTTCCTGATGGTGTTCTTCATCCCGCGCTTCCAGCTGATCTTCGCGGGCTTCAACGCCGATCTGCCCCTGATCACCCAGATCATCGTGAAGACGAGTCAGATCGTTCGCACTTACGGGCTGTTCCTGGCCGTGGGTGGCGTGGTCGCCTTCTTTATGCTGCGGACCTGGCTCAACTCCCCCAAGGGCCGTCGCGCCTGGGAGGGACTGCTGTTGAAGCTCAACCTGATCGGACCGCTCGTCGCGCAGTTTGCGATGGCGCGGTTCTGCCGCATGCTCGGCACTCTGCTCGGTGCCGGCGTGCCCCTCATCGCCGCGCTCAACGTCGCCCGGCGCTCGATCGGCAACCAGGTGTTGATCGACGCCGTGTCGGAATCGATCGATCGCGTGAAGGAGGGCAAGCCCCTCGGCAAGAGCCTCGCGCAGAACCGCGATCTGTTCCCCGGTGCCATCGTCGAAATGATCTCGGTCGCCGAGGAAAGCGGCAAGCTCGACGTCGAACTCATGCGCATCGCCACCGTCACCGAGGGCGACCTCGACCGTCAGCTCAAGAGTGCCGTGGCGCTCGCGGAACCCGTCATGCTCTTCGTCATCGCGGCCTTCATCGGCACGATCTTCATCGGCATGGTGATCCCGATCTTCTCCCTGCAGGACCACATCAAATGATCCCTCTTCCCATGAAATTGAAAAACTCGAAGCCGCATTCGCGTATTTCCTCCCGGCGAGGCTTTACGCTCGTCGAACTCCTCCTCGTGCTCGTGATCCTCGGCATCCTCGCCGCGATCGTGGTGCCGAAGTTCGGTGGCCGCACCGAGCAGGCGCGCATCACGGCGGCGGTTACCCAGATCTCCACGTTTGGCACCGCGCTCAACGCGTTCGAGGTCGACACCGGCAGCTACCCGCGCGGCCAGGACGGCCTGCAGCAGCTGCTCGTCGCGCCGCCTGACATCACCGGCTGGCGTGGGCCGTATCTGATGAGCGACATCCCGCTCGATCCCTGGGGCCACCCTTACATCTACGAATTTCCCGGCCGGGTGAACCCGTCCGGCTACGACATCGTCTCGATGGGCCCCGACGGCCAGCCCGGGACCCCGGACGACGTGGTGAATGCGAGCATCACGGCAAAGTAATTCTCCGCTCGCCGTGTCGCGTGCCCCCAGCCTCCGCGCTTCCCGCGGTGGCCGGGGTTTTACGTTGATCGAGCTGATCTTTGTGCTCGCGCTGCTGGCCATCGGCGCCCTGTTCGTTTCGTCGAGCATGAGTTCGTTCTTCCGCGGGCGGGCGCTCAACTTCGAGGCGCGCCGCATGCTTTCGCTGACGCATTACGCGCAAAGCCGCGCGGTCTCGGAAGGGGTTCCGGTCATTCTCTGGATCAACCCCGCGGACTCGACCTACGGCCTCACGGTTCAGTCCACCTTTGGCGACGCCGAGGGTGACGCGCAGGCCTTACGCTACACGGCAGACGCCTCCCTCAAGCTTGAGGCGCCGCAGGGTACGACCGAAGCGGTTTCGGAGCAGGACGACGAGAAGCTTGGCGTCACGACCGAGGGCGTATCCTTCATTCGCTACACGCCCGACGGATTCTTTGACGACTCGAGCGTAAGCAAGATCACGATCCGCCAGGGCACCGAAGCCGCCCTCGACCTCGTTCCGACGGCCAACCGGCTCGGCTACGAGATCCGCCCCGCGTCCAATGACAACTGACGCCCCACGCTTCATTTGGTTCGGTACCTCGGGCTGCTCTCTTGATCGGCACAGTGCGCGCGCGTTCACCCTGGCCGAGGTGCTGGCGGCGTTGCTGTTCATGGCGATCCTGGTGCCGGTGACGATGCAGGGGGTCAGTGTCGCGAGTCGCGCCGGCACGCACAGCCAGCGCAAAGCCACCGCGATGCGGATCGCGGAACGGGTGCTGGACGAGCAGATCGTGATGGGCCAGATCGGAACCGCCGTCCCCTATGGCAGCATCGTGGAGGGCGATCTCAGCTATCCTTGGACCCTGAAGTCCGATCCCTGGGCGGAAGACACCGCGATCAGCCTCAATGTAGTGACCGTGCGGGTGGAGTACACGGTGCAGGGCAGCACCTACGACGTTGCCGTCAGCACGCTTTATGATCCCCTCGCGGTGACGACGATCACCACGAGCACGCCGGTCGCCACCACCCAGTGATGCAGCTCCGGTCTTCATGTCATCGCGCCACACGCGCCGGCCTCTCGGGCCGCGGTGGGCAGGGCGCGTTCACTTTGCTCGAGCTGCTGCTCGCCACGGCGGTGGGGGCCATCGTGCTGCTCGTGATCAACGGCACCTTTTTCGGCGCCCTCCGGCTGCACAACGCCACCCACGACAAGATCGGCGACAACCTCGCGATCCAGCGCACGCTCTCCATCGTGCGTCGCGACCTCGCGGGCATCATGATTCCGGCGAATCCGGCGGCGACGACCAACACGTTTTCCGGCCAGCTCACCAGCGATGTCACTAGCACCAACGACCTGGATAACACCAGTGAACGGGTCACGCCCGACATCACCACCAACTCGGGCAGGATCGATGGCTGGACCCCCTATGCCGAGGTGCAGATGGTGTCCTACTATTTGTCGCCGGCTGCCGATGGCGGGCCCGCCAAGGATCTCGTGCGGGTCGTCACCCGCAACCTTTTGCCGGCCGCCGAGACCACCACGGAGAACCAAACGCTGCTGGCCGGCGTGATCTCCGCGGGAATCGCCTATTTCGACGGGCAGGACTGGCTCGATACCTGGGACTCGACCACGACGAGGAGCCTGCCCACGGCGATCAAGTTCAGTCTGGTCGTGGCGCCGCGCGGCGGCACGAGTGCCCGCACCGACCTTGCACCGATCGAGCTGGTGGTGCCGGTGCTGGTGAAAACCACCACGACCCTGCAACAGGAGGCCGCTGCCGAGGCAGCACCGCTATGATGCAAGCGCGTCCAGTGTTTCCCGCCTCTGTGGGGCGTCACTGTCAGCGTGGCCAGTTCGGCACGCTCGGAGCCCCGGGCGGATCTACGGGCTCCGTGCTGATCATTGTGATGTGGACCTGCCTGGGTTTGGTCGCGCTCACGCTCTACTTTGCGAATTCGATGAATTCCGAGCTGCGGGCGGCGGAGAACCGCGTCGCCGAGGTCGCCGCCCGTCAGGCCGTCGCCGGCGGCACCCGCTACGCGGCCGCGGTCCTCGCGCAATACGCCGTCGGCGGGGCGATTCCGAAGATCGAGGACTACAAATCGGAGGCGGTGCCGGTGGGTGACGACGCGAAGTTCTGGTTCATTGGGCGCAGCATGGACGCGCTGCCCACTCAGCAGCAGACCAACGAGCCCTACTTCTCCCTCGTCGACGAGGCCTCGAAGCTGAATCTCAACACGGTCACCTCAGCGATGCTCCAGGCGCTGCCCCTTCCTGGCATGACCCCGGAATTTGCCGATGCGATCGTGGCGTGGCGCAGCGCCACCAGCCAAAATGCCGCCAACGCCGACAACTACTATTCGCAGCTGACGCCGCCTCGCCACAACTAGGGCGCGGGCTATTAGACCGTCGACGTTTTGCGCCTCATCAACGGCGCTTTGCTCGTTGTCATCCTCGGCGAAGATACGAATC
>JAPLTR010000179.1 GCA_026398065.1 Verrucomicrobiota bacterium
CCTTCTCGTTAAGCAGGAGATAATGCGGACAGGTCTCCGCGGTCACATCGACGCGCTGCAGCCGCGCCTCGGTGACGAGTTCGATGCCCTCGGGGCTGCTCACGTGCACGATATGCAGCGCGCAACCGGTCTCGCCCGCCAGCTCCAGCGCCGTGCGGATCGCGGCCAGCTCGACCTCGACCGGCCGGGAATCCAGCCAGGCCCGCGCATCGGTGCGCCCGGCCGCCTTGATCTCGGCGGTGAGTTTCGCCGCGAGCGCATCGTCCTCGGCGTGGACCGCCACGACGAGCCCGAGCTTCACAGCTCGCTTCATGCCCTCGCGCAGGGTCTTCGCGTCGACATTCGCGAAGCTCGCGATGCCGCTGTTGCACATGAAGGCCTTCAGGCCGATCGCGCCGGCGTCGCGGAGGCCGGCGAGCTTGTCGAGGTTGCCCGGCGTGAGGCCGCCCCAGATGGCGAAATCCGTGCAGGACTTTTCCTCGGCGAGGCGACGTTTCTCTCGCAGTCCGGCCGCATCGAGCACCGGCGGCTCCGAATTGAGCGGCATGTCGAAGAACATCGAACCGCCGCCCGCCGCGAGCGCCGCCGAACCCGTCGCCAAACCCTCCCAGTCCGCCCGGCCCGGCTCGTTGAAATGCACGTGTCCATCGATGATCCCGGGAAACACATACCGGCCGGCCGCGTCGAGGTTCTCGACCGTGGCGTCCGTCACGCGCGGCGCGAGGCGCACGATCTTGCCGCGCACGATGCCGATCTCGGCGTCCAGCACTCCGTCCGGCGTGACGACGCGCCCGTTGCGCACGATCAAATCGAGCTTTTCGGGCTCGTGAATCGTCTTTGAATTCTCTCTTACAATCGGACCAGTGCGTTTCATGAGGGGTCTTGCTGCCCCATTCGTTCGAGAAAGTCCACCATCACGCGCAGTGCCACCGCCAGGTCGGCCGGCGAGGCATATTCGTCCGGGTGGTGGCTCAACCCGTCGCGGCAGCGCACAAACAGCATCGCCACCGGCGTTAGCGCCGACATCACCACCCCATCGTGGCCCGCCCCGCTCACCAGCGAGAGACTTCTGCCCTGGACCGCCTTCACGCTCCGCGTGAGCCGTTCCGTGAGTTCCGGCGAACACGCCACCGCGCCGTTGTCCTGCGTGCGCAGCCACCCGACCTTGAGTCCGCGCCGGGCCGAGATCGTCGCCGCCAGACGCCCCAGACGGAGCAGCGCCGCCCGCCGCTTTACGTCACTCGCATGGCGCACATCGAGGGTATGCAACACCTCTCCAGGGATCACGTTGGCCGCCCCCGGTGACACTGTCAGCGAACCTACCGTGGCGACGAGCCCCGGCGTGCCCTGCGCCAGTTTCTCCGCCGCGAGCGCAAACTCCGACGCGCCCGCGAGCGCGTCGCGCCGCAGCGCCATCGGCGTCGTGCCCGCGTGCCCGGCCTTGCCCGTCCACGTCAGCTTGAACCGGCTCTGGCCCGCAATGGCCGAAACGACCCCGACCGCGAGCCGCTGCGCCTCCAGCACGGGTCCCTGCTCGATGTGGACCTCGACATAACCGAGCAGTTTGCCGCGCCGGTGCGCCGGCTTCGGCAGGGCAAATTTTCCGCCGCCCAGCTCCTCCAAGGCCTGCCGCACGCTCACGCCCGCGCCATCGGACAGCGCGAGGGTCGTCGCCTT
>JAPLTR010000251.1 GCA_026398065.1 Verrucomicrobiota bacterium
GACTCGCCGTGATCAGCGTGCTGGGCGTCGCCGCGCTCCTCGCCGCGGTCTGGGGCGGCCAGTACCTGCACGGCACGGAGCTGGAAAAATGGCTCACGCTCAACGGCACCACCCTCGCGTGGTGGATCATGGGCTACGGTTTCGCCGCCTCCGTACTCCCGGTGTGGCTGCTCCTCGCTCCGCGCGACTACCTCAGCACCTTCATGAAGATCGGGACGGTCTTCGCCCTCGGCATCGCGGTGATCGTGCTGGCGCCCGACCTGAAGATGCCGGCGCTCACCAAGTTTATCGACGGCACCGGGCCGGTCTTCGCCGGGCCCGTGTTCCCCTTTGTCTTCATCACCATCGCCTGTGCGGCGATCTCCGGTTTCCACTCGCTCATCTCCTCCGGCACGACGCCGAAGCTCCTCAGCAGCGAAAAAGACATCCGGATCGTCGGCTACGGCGCGATGGTCACCGAAATGTGCGTCGGGATCATGGCGCTCATCGCCGCCTGCGCGATGGAGCCCGGCCAGTATTTTGCGATCAACATGGCCGGCACCCCCGAGGCCGTCACGGCCAAGGTCACCGCGCTCGGTTTCCCTGTGACGACCACGCAGATGGCCGACCTCGCTGCCAGTGTCGGCGAACACACCATGGTGGGCCGCACGGGCGGCGCGCCGACGTTTGCCGTGGGCATGGCGCACATGTTCGCCGGCGTGGTCGGCAGCAAGGCCGCCCTCCCGCTCTGTTACCACTTCGCGATCATGTTTGAGGCGCTCTTCATCCTCACGACGATCGACGCCGGCACGCGCGTCGGCCGCTTCATCGTGCAGGACCTGCTCAGCACGGTGTGGAAACCGCTGGGCGACACGAAATCCGCCGGTGCGGGCGTGCTCGCCACCGCGCTCTTCGTCGGCGCCTGGGGGTATTTTCTCTACCAGGGCGTCGTCGATCCGCTCGGCGGCATCAACTCCCTCTGGCCGATCTTCGGCATCGCCAACCAGCTGCTCGCCGTGCTCGCCCTCGCGCTCGGCACGACCGTGCTGATCAAGATGGGCCGCACCCGCTATACGTGGGTCACCCTCGCGCCGCTGGCGTGGCTGCTCGCGGTCACGATGAGCGCGGGCCTGATGAAGATCTTCAGTCCCGCCCCGCTGGGCTTTCTCGCACTGGCGGGCAATGCCGAGAAAAACCTCGCGGGCGGCGGCACTGCCGCCCAGATGCAGCTCTGGAAGGCCCAGTTCTTCAACAACCGCGTCGACGCCGTCGTGACCGGGGTGTTTCTCGTGCTCGTGGTGATCGTCGTGCTCGCGAGCGCCCGCGTGTGGTGGCAGCTCCTCGCCGGGAAGCGCGCGCCGGAATTGCGCGAAGAGCCCTACGTGGCCGTGTCCGAGGCGACCAAGGCCTGAGCGCGATCGTCTCCGGCGCTTTCTCATGTCCTTCATCACCGCCGACGAGCTCAAGGCGAGCTATGACGTGATCGTGGTCGGCTCGGGTGCGGGCGGCGGGCAGGCGGCCTACACGCTCACGATGGCGGGCGTAAAGGTCCTCATGGTCGAGGCCGGGCGCAACTACGACCCGGTGAAGGAGACGCCGATGTTTCAGATCGACTCCCAGGCGCCACTCCGCGCCGCCCCCACGCCCGACAAGCCCCTCGGTTTCTACGACTCGACGGTCGACGGCGGCTGGGTCGTGCCCGGCGAGCCGTTCACCAACGCCTCCACCGAAACCGGCCGCGAATTCACCTGGTGGCGCGCCCGCATGCTCGGTGGCCGCACCAACCACTGGGGTCGGATCTCGCTCCGCAGCGGGCCCTACGATTTCAAGCCGCACAGTCGCGACGGCCTCGGCATGGACTGGCCCATCGGCTACGAGGATGTCGCGCCCTACTACGACAAGGTCGAGATGCTGGTTGGCGTCTACGGGAGCAACGAGAGCCTCGAAAACACGCCCAACTCCTCGCCCGGCGTGCTCCTGCCGCCACCCAAGGCCCGCGCCGGCGAGTTGCTCACGCAGCAGCGGGCGAAAAAACTCGGGATGCCGGTGATCCCGATTCACCGCGCCGTGCTCAGTGTGAAGCAGGACGCCGACACCCTCCCGGCGAAGCTGCACCCCAACAACCCCCGGGCCCAGCGTATCCTTGCCGAGGCGATGCGGGCCCGGGCCGCGTGCTTCTGGGCCACGTCGTGCGGACGCGGTTGCTCGATCAAGGCCAACTACCAGTCGCCCACCGTCCATCTCCCGCCCTCGCACGCCACCGGCAATCTCTACATCCTGACCAACGCGATGGTGCGCGAGTTCACGATGTACGACCGTGGCAAGGCAACCGGGATCGCCATCATCTACAAGCCCACTGGCACCGAGAGCCGCTGGTCGGCAAATACATCATGGACACCGTGGGCGGAGCGCTCGGTGGCCAGATTCCGCTGTTGGAAAACCTTCCGGTCCACAATGAGGACGGCGCGGGCGGCAATCACGTCTATGTACCGTGGTGGCTCTACGGCGAGCAGCACGCCGGGAAACTGGATTTCGCGCGCGGCTACCACATCGAGTTTGGCACCGGCCGCCACCTGCCGGGCCTGGGCGCCACCTCCGGTCTCGAATCGATCACGGGTGGCAACTACGGCCGGCAGTTCAAGGAGGACGCACGCCGCTATTACGGCTCGTTTGTGAGCTTCGCCGGACGCGGCGAGATGATCCCGAACGAAAACTGTTTTTGCGAACTCGATCCGACCGTGAAGGACAAGTGGGGCATCCCGGTCCTCCGCTTCCATTGGAAATGGTCGGATCACGAGCTGCGGCAGGTCGCGCACCAGCAAAAGACCTTTGCCGAGCTCATCGAAGTGCTCGGCGGCAAGGTACGCGAGCAGCCGAAGAAAAACCCGCTCGAAGCGATCCGCCCCGGCGGCAACGTGAAGCACGAGGTCGGTGGCGCGCTCATGGGCTCGGACGCAAAAAAGTCCGTGACCAACCAATTTGGCCAGACGTGGGATGTGAAGAACCTCATCCTCGCCGATGGCGCGCCGTTTTGCTCCAACGCCGACAAAAATCCCACCCTCACCATCATGGCCCTTGCGTGGCGCACCTGCGATCACCTGCTGGAGGAGATGGCGAAGGGGAATGTGTAGGCCGATCTTCGTTTGGTAGCTGCGAGCGTGAGCGAGTGGGACGAACCGCCACTCGCTCACGCTCGCAGCTACGACGATCAATGGCGTCGCGATGTTGTCCGCCTTGCCGCCTTCAACCCCGCCCGGATCTCGCGGTCATGCTGGGTAAGATAGTGGTTTAGCCAGAAAACATACTTCTCCGGATGCTGGGCGGCGTCCGTTTTCAGCTCCGTCAACGTCCGGAGGGTGACCGAGGCCACCTCGGCCGGGTTCAGCCGCAGCTTCGCCGGCAGCGCGCCGAAATAGACGTAGACGATTTCGTTTTCCGCGAGCCCGTTGGTGAACTCCGCGCGGTAGTGGGTCTTGAACCCGAAGCGCAGCTTCGTCGTTGCCCCGAGTTCCTCGCCCAGGCGGCGTTCGGCGGCATGCCGGGTGGTTTCCCCAGGGCGCGGGTGGCCGCAGCACGAGTTGGCCCACAGTCCGCCCGAATGATACTTCTTCCGGCTGCGTTGCTGGAGCAGGATGCGGCCGTCGTCGTCGGTGAGGAAAACTGAAAACGCCCGGTGGAGCAGGCCCGCTTCGTGCACCGCGCGCTTCTCCCCCTGGCCGATGGCCCGGTTCTGCGTGTTTACGAGGATAAGATGCTCGGTCATGGGGTTTCGGCCGGATGGTCTGGCGATGAGACGCCGCCGAGGCGAGAAAGGTTCACTCCGTGTGCCGTGGGTGGTGCCAAGTCGTTTGATTTCCTCCGCGACTGATTGTTTACTTTGACCTGATTTCGGTAATCTGAATTTTCACCTCCTCCCCGTCATGCCCACGCCTCGTTCCCCACGCCGTCCGGGTCGGTTGCCCACTGCGGTTTCGCCGCGGGTGGTCGTGGACCATGGGTTCATCGCGGTGCGGGCCAAGATGATCGAGGTCGCGGCGTTTTTCGACCGCGTCGAGCGCCACGGCGCGGCCGACGATTTCCGCTGCGCCGCACTGCACAAGGCCGCGAAACTCCTCGTCGACGGCAAGCCCGAACGCGCCCGCCGCATCCTCGAAAGCCTCAGCGATCCCACGACCAAGCCCGACGCCGTTTCCACCGGCAAGGCCGCCCTCGGCGCGTGGCAGAAATCGTCCGCCAAATAATTTCCCCATGCGCTACATCGAGCCCCACGGCCACATGGTCAGCCGCACCACCGACGATTATCAGGCGATGGTCACGGCCGGTTGCGCCGCGGTGTGCGAACCGGCGTTCTGGGCGGGCTACGACCGCAGCTCGGTCGATGGCTTTCGCGACTACTTCCGCCAGCTCACCGAGTACGAGCCCGCCCGGGCCGCGAAGTTTCTCCTGCCGCATTTTTCCTGGCTCTGCATCAACCCCAAGGAGTCCGAGGACCTCGCGCTGGCGAATGACGTGCTGGCGCTGATCCCCGAGTTCATCGCCAAGCCCAATGTCCTCGGCATCGGTGAAATCGGCCTCAACCGCAACACGCGCAACGAGCTCAAGGTCCTCGAACAACACGTCGAGCTCGCGGTGAAATACGACCAGCTCATCCTCGTCCATACACCGCACTTGGAGGACAAGCTCAAGGGCACGCGCCTCATCGTCGACCTCCTGCTTTCGCACAAAGGCGTAAAACCGGGCCGCGTGATCATCGATCACGTCGAGGAGCACACGATCCAGCACGTCCTGGACCGGGGCTTCTGGGCCGGTATCACCCTGTATCCGGATTCCAAATCTTCGCCGCCCCGCGCCGTGGACATGCTGGAGATCTGCGGCCGCGAACGCATCTGGCTCAACTCCGCCTGCGACTGGGGCGTGAGCGACCCGCTCGCGGTGCCAAAGACCGCCTTCGAGCTGCGCCGCCGCGGCTACGACGCCGAATTTGTCGATCAGGTGCTCTACCAGAACCCGGTCCGCTTCCTCTCGCAGTGTCCGAAGTTCCGCCTCCCCTGAGTTGGACACAGCGTGCACAGAGGCCCAAACAGGGAGGTCACGGAGCGAGCCGGTGCCAGCGAAATGAATTTTCCGGCTCGGTGACCTCGGTGGGCAGCGCTCCGTGTCCTCTGTGACTCCATTCTTCTTTCCTTCTCTCCGCTAGATGAAACTCCACCACGGCCTCCACCTCGCCTACTGCACCAACGTCCACCGCGGCGAAACGTGGGAGCAGACCTTTGGCACGCTGGAGCGCCACACGCTGCTCGTGCGCCAGCGCGTCGCCCGTCCGGACCAGCCCTACGCGATCGGCCTCCGCCTCGGCCACCGCGCGGCGCTGGAGCTTGCGCAACCCGCCGCGCTCGCAGCCTTCCGTCACTGGCTCGACGCGAAAAATTGCTACGTTTTCACGATCAACGGATTTCCCTATGGCAGCTTTCATGGCACGCGCGTGAAGGAACAGGTTTACGCGCCCGACTGGTCCACGCCCGAGCGCCTCACGTACACGAACCTCCTCTTCGATCTCATCGCGCAGCTCGTGCCCGGCGGGGTCGCCGGGAGCGTGAGCACCGTGCCCGGTTCCTTCAAGGAATGGACGGCGAACGACCCCGCGCGCCGCGCCGCGATCTTCGCGAATGTCACCGCCTGCGCCCGCCACATCGCGGACCTCTCCGACCGCACCGGCCGCGACCTGCACCTCGGCCTCGAGCCGGAGCCGTGCTGCTATTTTGAGACGACGGCGGAGACCGTGGAGTTTTTCAACGGTTGGCGCACCGGCGAGCGCGCGGTCGAGGCGGAGGGGCTGCTGCGCCGCGTGGGGGTCAACTATGACTGTTGTCACCTCGCCGTGGAGTTCGAGTCGCCCGGCGCCGCGCTCGACCGCCTGGCCGCCGCTGGCCTGCGGCTGAGCAAGATTCACCTCAGCTCCGCGCTGCGCGTGAAACCCGATGCCGCCGGACGTGCCGCGCTCGCGGCCTTCGTCGAGCCGACCTATCTGCACCAGGTCGTCGTGGGGCAGGGGAGCACCGTCCGCCGCCGCTACGTCGATCTGCCCGACGCGCTGGCCGACACCACCCCGTCGCAACCCGACGATGAATGGCGCGTGCATTTTCACCTGCCGCTCCACGCCGCGCCCGGCGCGCCGTTTGGCGACACCCGCGACCATTTGCTCGGCGCCCTCGACTGGATGCAGGCGCATCCCGACGCCTGCCAGCACGCCGAGATGGAGACCTACACGTGGGAAGTGCTCCCGCCCGCCCTACGCCTCGGCATCGAGGACCAGCTCGTGCACGAATACGAATGGACGCTCGCCGCGCTGGCCGCGCGGGGACTGGCATGAGAGAGGCGCTGGCCACGCCTCGGGCCTTTCCGGCAGCCGCACTCGTTAGCGTGCGGACGAACCACCGCAGGCCGACGCCTGCGGCTACCCAGACCGTCTGTCATCATGGCTGACCGGGCGATCTCCCCAGCCCCCGTCCCGCGCAGCCCTGCGCGGCTCTGGCTCGACCTCGCCCGGGCCGGCAATTTCCCGTCCGTCTGGAGCAACGTCCTCGCCGCCCTCGTGCTCTCTTCGCCAGTCGCCGCCGCGTGGCCCGCGCCCGGCCTGCTGTTGCTCGCCTTCCTCGCCGGTAGCCTCGCCTACGCGGGCGGCACGACGCTCAATGACGTGTTCGACGCCGGCTTCGACCGGCAGCACCGCCCCGAGCGCGCCATCCCGCGCGGCCTCATTTCACGTGCCACCGCCGGCTGGGTCGGCGGCCTCCAACTTGCCCTCGGCCTCGGCCTGCTGGTTTTTCTGGGTGCCTCGCCGCTCGCCGCCGCCGGCCTCGCCGCGACGATCCTCCTCTACGACTGGCTGCACAAACGCTGGGCCGGCTCCGTCGTCCTGATGGCCGGTTGCCGCGTGATGCTCGCCGTCACCCTCGCGACCTTGCCTGGCCATGCAATGACGCCTGCCTTCGTCGGTTGGATAACCGCGCTCTTCGTTTACATCATCGTCCTCAGCATTCTCGCCCGCCGTGAATACCACCCCGGTGCCCCGGCCGAGAAACTCGGCAAGATCGTCCGAAAACTCCTCGCCTTCATCCCCTTCGTGGATGCCGCCGCGCTGCTTGTCGTCGTCGCGTGGATCCCGGCCGTCTGCTGCGCGGTCGCCGTGCCGCTCGGCCGCTGGGCGCAGCGGATGGCGGCGTCAGGATGACAGAGTTTGGGGTTGTTTGACCCGCCAACCCTCCTGCAACGTCGGTCCGTCCCCGCGTTTGTCTTCCCCTCCTTAGCTGTCCCATGAAGATCAAATCCTTCCTTGCCCTGCTGCTGGTCACTGCCGCCTCGGTCGCCGCGGTGGAACCCCCGAAGAATCAGCCGCCCGCCCCAGCCAAAATCGACAGCACGCAGCCAGCGGCCGAGAAACCGGCGCTGACGGTCCGTGAACTCGAAGCGTCATTGAAGAAGGCGCGAAGCGAGCTGAGCGAGATGCGCGTCCGCTACATGGACAAGCACCCGAAGGTGCAGCAGCAGTTGCGGACCATCGCCAGGCTGGAGATGGATCTGGCCAAACAGAAGTAAGCCGGCGGCCACGGGAAGCGAAGACCGGTTGGCGAGGGCGAAAGGTAGTCGCGAATGCGGCCTTGCCGTTGCCCCGCGGATGCGGGCTAAATCGCGGCCCGTTCATGGCCGAGTCATCCCACGCCCTTTCGTTCCCCATCACCCAGACGCAGGAGCATCGGCTCCTCTTCACCCGCGGAGTGTTTGCGCCCGACAACCTCACGCTCGCGTCGGTGCTCACGCCGCGCGAGCCGGGGGAAAATGTCCGCGCGCTGGTCTTCTGGGATGGTGGGCTGGAGACGGCGTTTCCGGGCTTTGGCGCGCGGATCGTGGCGTGGTTCGCGGCGCGGGGCGACACCGTTAAGCTCGCGGCGGAGCCGGTGGCGCTGGCGGGCGGCGAACAGGTGAAAAACGATTTCTCCCAGCTGGAGCGCATCTGGACGGCGATCAACGATTCTGGCCTCTGCCGGCATTCGTACGTGATCGCGGTCGGCGGCGGCGCGGTGCTCGACCTCGTGGGCTTCGCGGCGGCGACCGCGCACCGCGGCATCCCGCTCGTGCGCCTGCCGACGACGAGCCTCAGCCAGGGCGACGGCGGCGTGGGCGTGAAGAACGGCATCAATTTCTTCGGCAAGAAAAACTGGCTCGGCTCCTTCGGGGTGCCGCACGCGATCGTCAACGATCTCTCCCTGCTTCACGGCCTGCCGGTGCGCGAGCGGCGCGTCGGCCTGATCGAGGCCGTGAAGGTCGCGCTGATCCGCGATGCGAAATTTTTCGAGTTCATCGAGGCGCGCGTCGACGCGCTGGCGAAGTTCGAGCCCGAGCCCTTCGAGGCGGTGATCCGCGAGAGTGCGCGCCAGCACATGGAGCACATCGCCACGGCGGGCGACCCGTTCGAGCGCGGCTCGGCCCGCCCGCTGGATTTCGGCCACTGGGCGGCGCACAAGCTGGAGCAGTTGACGGAGTTTCGCGTGAGCCACGGCGAGGCCGTCGCCGTCGGCATGGCCATCGACCTGATCTACGCGCGGCGCACCGGGCTGCTGCCGGAGGCCGAGGCGGAGCGCATTCTCGGCGTGATCCAGCGGCTGGGCTTCGAGCTGTTTGCGCCGGTGAAGCAGATCCGCGGCCCGAGCGGCCGGCAGGACATGCTGGATGGGCTGGAGGAGTTTCGCGAACACCTCGGCGGCCGCCTGACGATCCCAATGATCCGCGCCCCGGGCGTGCGCCTCGACATCCACGAGATGGACGGTCCGACGGTGAAGGCGGCGTTCGACGAACTGCGCGAGCGGTACGGTTGAGTATCAGATTTATAACCGCGGATGAACACGGATCGACACGGATCAGGTAGGGACGCCTCTCCGAGGCGTCCGCGCGACGGACGCCTCGGAGAAGCGTCCCTACCCTCGGAAGGACGTGCATGAGCACGCCGCAACGCACCGCGATTCTCAATGTCGTCGGGCTCACGCCGAGGGTGCTGGGGCCGGACACACCGCGGTTGCTGGCGGCGGCGCAGGCCGGCGGACTCCTCCGGGTGAAGCCCGTGTTGCCGGCAGTCACCTGCACGGCGCAGAGCACCTATCTCACCGGTCGCACGCCAGCCGGCCACGGCTGCGTGGCCAACGGCTGGTACGACCGCACGCTCGCCGAGCATCAGTTTTGGAAACAGTCCAACCACGTGGTCCAGGGACCCAAGCTCTGGGAAACCCTGCGTGAACGTCGTCCCGGCTTCACCTGCGCGAAACTCTTTTGGTGGTACAACATGTACTCCACCGCGGACTGGTCGATCACGCCGCGCCCGATGTATCCGGCGGACGGACGGAAAGTCTTCGACGTCTATACGCACCCGATGGGGCTGCGGGAGCAGATCAAGGCCGACCTCGGGCCGTTTCCCTTTCCCGCGTTCTGGGGCCCGCTGGCCGGCATCGCCTCATCGGAGTGGATCGCGCGCTCGGCGGAATGGGTCGAGGAACGCCACCGGCCCGACCTCTCGCTCGTTTATCTGCCGCACCTCGACTACAACCTGCAGCGGCTCGGCCCGGACGACCCGCGGCTGGCGGACGACGCGGGCGTCACCGGCGTGGACCTGGCCGCGGGCGACACGGATATCCGCGACGCCTACCGCCTGACGGGCCAGGCCGCCAACTCCCGCCTGTCGGCCAGCATGCTCCTGGGCGACTTCAACGGCGACGGCTACGACGACGTGGTGGTCAGCGGGCGGGACTTCGCCACGATCCTGCTGGGCCCGGTGGACCTGGACGGCGTGGAGCCGGCCGGCCAGCGCGGCGGCGTGGTGATCGACCTGGCCGGCGGGTGGTACCTGGCCGAAAGCGGCGGCGACATCAACGCCGACGGCCTGGCGGACCTGGTGCTGGCCCGGCTGAACGTGGAGGGCGGCAACGCCCAGGTGGCCGTGCTGCTGGGCCGCCACGAGCCGCTGCGAAGCTACGCCGCCTCCGACCTGCCGGTCGTCGTAACGATGGACGGGGCGTCCTACGCCCGCCTTGCCCCGACCGTGCGCCTGCTGAACTGGGAAACCACCGCCGGGGACGACATGGCCGTGCTGTTCTCTCAGCCCGGCCCCACGGCCAGCAAGTACATCGGGGCCATGTTCCGCGGCACGACGATGACCACCGCGCTGGGCAACGGCACGACGGCCGCAC
>JAPLTR010000181.1 GCA_026398065.1 Verrucomicrobiota bacterium
GCCAGTGTTTCCGCTTCGGATTGGCCTGATCTGTCATTGAAGAGGCCGTTTGACTCAACCCTGCTTGGGACGCGCGGGAGAAAAACGCGTGCGCTTCAGAGACGGCAGACCCGGCCCGCACGGCGTCGCCCTTCGATGTCCAGAATCGTTTGTTTTCCCGCGCGTCCTTACCCCCTCCGGAGCCGCCGCGTCGGACCGGTCACCCGGTTGGACGGCGGAACCGTCTGGAGGAAGCGCCAGATCGCGCGGAGGTCGTCGTCGCTCATGCGGGGAGTATAGGAGAGCCAACGCGGCAGCCTCGCTGGCATTCCACCGCTCGGGTCGACGAGACATCCATTACCCGCAACTCACGGTGTCACAGCGTCGTCGAGAGCTCCGGGTGAGGCCGCTGGAGAGCTCGGAAGGCCGCCGTCACGCCTGCAACCGCGCCGACGGCCTTCGTGCTGCAGGCAACGGGGCCTGCGTGGGGCGGTGGGTTCAGGCGCCGCCGCCGGCCGGCTGTCCCTGAGACCCCCACTCGCAGCCCAGAATCCCCCTGCTGCTGCTGCCCGCCGGACACTGTCTGTAGCAGGAGCCGTTGATGTACTCCAGGTTCGGCGCGCAGGTCAGCGGCTGCTGCGGTCGCGACAGACTCTGGTTTTGATCCCGGGTGTAGTTGCTCTGGCAGAACTGCACGCCGAGGAAGTAGGCGTCGGGGTGGTAGCCGCGGGGACAAAGCTTGAAGCACCACGCGTTGGCCCGCCCCCACGCCTCGGCATTCTCCCAGCCGGCGGGGCACGAGTCGGTCGGCCCGACGTACTGGCGAGGAGTCACAACACCATTCCCGAGAGCACCCCTGATCTCCTGCACGGACTCTTCCTGCGCGTCCTCTTCGTCGACCGCCTCCGTCCCGGGCGCGCATCCGGTGGTGATCACGAGCGAGAGCGATGCGAGGAGCGTCGTCAGGGTGGTGTAGCGTGCGTTCATGGTGGCCTCCGAGTGTTTGGCGCCGACGCGAATCACCGGTCGGCGTTCAGACGTACAGCGAAGGTCGTGCCGACACCCATTGCCTTGTTTTTCAGAGGTTTCGCGGCATGCGATGGCGGGGCGCGCGGCGGGTGTCCCTGAGCGGAGGCGATCTGTACACGCCCGTGGACAATCACTGGTAGACACCGCGAGAGGGTGCCTTCGGACGCGGCCACGCCGAGCGTTGCAGCGGCCACGGAGCGGGCAGCCGCGCGTACGGGGCGTCTGCAAACCCGGGCGAAGCGGTGCCAGCAAGGGGGGCGCCCCGTTGGACCTCCTGTCGGCCCACGCGGCGGGGAAGGGGTGCTTGTCCCGGAGGGGCTCCGGTGTCGAGCAGCGCCTCGGCGGCCAACACATCGCGGGCGCCGTCGATCGGACCGCGGTCTTCGAGAATCTTGTCGAGGGTGTCTTGCGCGAGCGAACCGAGTCCGACGCAGACGCGGAGGTGGAGCCCGAGCAGCGCGCGATGGGCGAACATGCGGGCGACGCGGGTGGAGAGGGGGAGCGCGTGGTCGGGATCGGCGTCGGCCGCGGCGGGGGCCGCGGTGGTCGAGGGCTCGGCGGGCGGGGCGCGGTCGAGGGCGTGGGTGAGCGCGAAGGCGAGCGCGGCGCTCTCGAGGGCGCGGTCGACGTCGAGCTGCAGGAGGTGCGCGCGGGCCTTGTCGCGCAGCGGGAGAATGGCCGCGACGCCGCGCTGGGCGTTGGTGCGCGCGAGGTCGGCGTCGAGGCGGCAGACGGGGAGCGCGTCGGCGGCGAGGGCGGCGGGCGGCGGGGCGGAAGTAGGTCCAGGCGGTGGCGGGGTCTTCGCGGAGAAACGGGCCCGTCACGGGGGGCGCCCCCGTCGATGGACTGCCCGTCGGCCTCGACAGGGGCGGAGTTGAAGAACCTGGAGCGCCCTTACGAGCGCTCGATGCCGTAGCCCTCGGCCTCCCAGGCGAGAAAGCCGCCCTTCAAGATCGCCGTAGGCACACGGTGTCACAGCGTCGTCGAGAGCTCCGGGTGAGGCCGCTGGAGAGCTCGCTGGCACCTTGACCGCGACGTCGCGGCCCAGCGCGAGGTGCACCGCACGGAAGACCACCCCGAAGCCCCCTTCGGCCACCACCGCGTCG
>JAPLTR010000327.1 GCA_026398065.1 Verrucomicrobiota bacterium
ACGGCAAGGTCCGCCTCGGGGTCGGCGTGGCCGCGATGACGCTGCCGATGCCCCCGATCGAACTCAACGATCTCGGCACCAAGGAGGGCGGCATCACGCCCGATCAACTCGTGTTCGCGGTCATGAAGAGCGTCACCAGCAGCGTCGTCAGCGCCACCGCCCAGGCCGCTGGACAGATCGGCAAGACCACTGGGGCCGCCACCGTCGAGGGGGCCAAGAAGGCCGTCGAAGGCATCAAGGGTATCTTCGGCGGAAAGAAGTAAGGCCATCTACCCGGAGTCGGCCCTGGCGTCCGGTTTGGGCGTGCCGATGGCCAACCGCGCCCACTGTGCCGGCCCATCCCGCCTGGCGGGTTGACGCCTCACGTCCAACGCGCTGCGCTTCCTCCCATGAAAGTCACCTACTACCTTGAAGTCATCTCGTCGTGGTGCACCTGGGTCGAGCCCACCTGGGCCGAGTTGAAGCAGCGCTACGCGGGACGCGCAGAATTTGAATGGAAGATCGCGCTGATGAACCCGGAAGACTTTCCGGTCTCGCGCGAACAGTGCGACTGGTTCTACCGGCGCAGCGGCGGCACGGTGATGCGCTCGCCCACCATGCTGAATTCCGGCTGGTTTGAGGCCGGTCGCAAAGGCCACTATGAGGCTCCGAACCTCGTCGCCGAGGCCGCGCGCGATTTCGGTTTCGAGGGCGACGAGATCCGCCTCGCGCTGTCGCATGCCGGGGTCCGTGAGGGCCAGAAGATCGGCGACCTCGCCACGGCCGTCGCCGTCGCCGCGAAGGCCGGGGGGAAAAAGCTCAACGCCAAAAAGCTCCATGCCGCCGCGGTCTCCCCGGCCGTGAAGGCCCGCGTCGACGCCAGCACCCAGGAGTTTTTCGCCCACCAGATCAACCAGCGCCCGGCCTTCGTCCTCACCGACGCCATCGGCGACAAGGCGGTGTTCTCCGGCCTCGTGCGCCTTGAACCGCTCGTCGCCACCATTGACGCCATGCTCGCCGACACGGCGGCCTACGCCGCGCACAAGGCCCATCACGGCGGCCCGCCGCCGGCCTGATTCCGCGCGCCCCCGTTGACCGCGCGCCCTTCGCCCGTTTCACTCCGGCGCGATGCAAACCAAATGGCGCCTCTCCCATGTCCAGGGCTACCTCGGCCTCGGCATGCTCAAGGAGGCCGTCGCGGAGTTCGGCCAGCTCTCGGCCGAGGAGCGGGCCACCACCCCCGCCCTCGCGTTGCGCATCGCCATTTTGCAGGAGCAAAAAGACTGGCCGGCCCTGCGTGACGCGTCCATCGAGCTCGTCCAACGCGCCCCCGAGGAGGCGGGCGGTTGGATCACCTGGGCCTACGCCGTCCGCCGCGCCGAGTCGCTGCTCGCCGCCGAAGAGGTGCTCCGCATCGCGGAAACAAAGCACCCCAAAGACCCCACGATCCAATTCAACCTCGGCTGTTATGCCTGCCAGCTGGGCGAACTCGACGAGGCGCGGCGGCGCGTCCAGCGCGCCATCGCCCTCGACGCCTCGTTCAAGGCGCTCGCCGCCACCGATCCCGACTTAGCTCCGCTGCGCGAAGCCCCGTCCACCTGACGGAGCTTCGCAACGAGGCGGACGGACGGCTTATCCGCGCTTCGACAGCACGGCTTTCTCGTAGGCCTTGATCTCGGTGAGCCAGGCGGCGCCCACCGGGACGCTCTGGCGTTTGCAATATTCGTCCCACACGGCGGCAAACGGCAGCGATTTCGCCTCCTCCATGAGCGCGAGACGGGCGGTGAGATCGCCGGCGTTTTCGGCGGCGCGCAACTGGCCGGCGGGCTCGAGCATCGCGATGAGCAGGGCCTTGATCGCGTTGCGCGTGCCGATGGTCCACGCGGCGATGCGATTGATGCTGGCATCGAAATAATCGAGCCCGATGTGCGTGCGACCGAGGTAGTCGCCGCGCACGAGTTCCTCCATGATCGCGCGGAGGTGGTCGTCGAGGATCACCACGTGGTCGCTGTCCCAGCGGACGCCGCGGCTGACGTGGAGGAGCAGTTCCGGGACGGATTGGAGCACCGAACTGATCTTGTCGGTCAGGGTCTCGGTGGGATGAAAGTGCCCCGCATCGAGGCAGATCAGCTTCTGCTTCCGGATCGCGTAGCCGAGATAGAACTCATGCGACCCGACGACATACGACTCGGACCCGATGCCAAAGAGCTTGCTCTCGACGGCGTCGAGGTGGTGGCGCGGATCGATGGCCTCGGCGAAGACCGCGTCGAGCGCAGCGGTCAGGCGCTCGCGGGGCGCCCGGCGGTCGAAGGGCAGGTCCTTGTAGCCGTCCGGGATCCAGACATTGGTGACCGTGGGCGTGCCGAGCTGGCGGCCCATCTCGGCGCCGATCTTGCGGCTCGCGATGCAGTGCTCGATCCAGAACTGGCGGATGCCCGCATCGGCGTGCGACAGCGTAAAACCGTCGGCGGCCTTCGGGTGGGCGAAGCAGGTGGGGTTGAAATCGAGGCCGAGACCGTTGGCTTTCGCCCAGTCGATCCAGCTTTGAAACTGGGCGACGGTGATCGCGTTGCGATCGATCTTCTTGCCGCCGAAGTCCCCGTAGCACGCGTGGAGATTGAGCCGGTGCTTGCCGGGGATCAGACGGTAGGCGAGTTCGAGGTCCTTGCGCAGTTCGTCGATCGTGCGGGCCTTGCCGGGATAGTTGCCCGTGGCGGCGATTCCGCTGCCCGTGAGGTCGGAGCCGGACTTTTCGAAGCCGCCGACGTCGTCCCCCTGCCAGCAGTGCAGGGAGATGGGCACGGTCGCGAGACGGCGCAGGGCAGCCTCGGTATCGACGCCCTGGGCGGCGTAGGTTTCCTGGGCAAAGGTATAAGGGTTGGAAGCCATGAGAGGAAGGGTTTGAGGAAAAATCGAGAGGGTCGGTGAACGGGCAAAGGCTCAGTTGGCGCCCTTGATGTAGGTGCCGTAGCCGATGATGATGGTCGAGAGGATCAGCGCCGCGATGCCGAGGCCGATGAGACTGAAGGCCTTCTTGGAGGAACCCTTCCATTCGTGGAAGATCCAGCCCCACATCGTCGAGAAGATGATGATGCTCGCCATGTGCAGCGTCCAGGAGGCGAAACCGTACTTGCCCATCTGGGTCTCACCCATCGTGTAAAAGAAGAACTGGAAATACCAGCAGGTGCCGGCGAGGGCGGAGAAGAAGAAGTTGCCGAGGCGCGGGACCTTGAGGTCCGCCTCCGTCGGAGCGGGCTTGGCCGCCGTCGCGCCGCCGCCGTGCTCGCCACCGGAGGCCGCAAGGCCGGCATGCTCCGGACGAACGTGGCTCGCGAGGTATTGGTAGCCGGTGCGGTTGCGGAAATTGAGGATCACGCACCAGACGAAGTTGGTGGTAAAGCCGCCGAGGAGGACGACCACGAGTTTCGGCAATCCAGTCCAGATGACGTCCGTCCCGGCCTTGGCCGAGGCGTCACCGATGGGGTTGCCCGCCGTGAGCGCAAACGCGAAACAGGCACTCATGATGCCCGAGAACGTGGCGACGATGAGGCCTTTCTTGAAGCTGAACTCCGCGATCGACTTCTTTTTCTCCGCCTCGGGCATCTCGCGCTCCTTGGTCAGACCCGCGAGCGCCGCGATCCCGATGCCGAGCAGACACACCGCCACGCCCACGAGGGTGATCTGACCGGACTTGGTCGCGGCGATCTGACCCAGCGTTTCCGCCACGGGGATCGAGGGCGCGAACGACTTGAAGATCGGCGGCAGCAGCGTGCCGAACGCCGCGCAGTAGCCCAGCGCCACGCCCATGCCCAGCGACATGCCCAGATAACGCATCGTCAGGCCAAAGGTCAGGCCGCCGAAGCCCCACATCGCGCCAAAGAAATACGTCCACCACAGCGTGGACCCCGACTGCTGCTGGAGCACCCCGAAGACGTCCTTCGTCAGGATACTGGCCAGCAATACCGGGCAGATGATCCACGAAAAGAAACCACCGACCAGCCAGTAGGTCTCCCACGACCACTTTCGCACGCCCTTGTAAGGCACATAGAAGCTCCCGGACGCGAGTCCGCCGAGCCAATGAAACACGACACCCAGGAATGGATTGGGGGACATAAAAAAGAAGCATCGCGCGTGAAGCGCACCAAACTAAGAGGAGCAAACATAGCGGCCGACGAGTCGACCGTGCGACATAAAAGCATCCTCGCGGCAACACACGAAGCCGCCGCCTATCTGACAGTACGGCAAGAAGAGATTCTTTTCCGCTCGCCCGACCCAAAGCCCGTCACCATCACCCTCCGTTACCCTACCCCGCATGCTCCCATCGTTGCTCACGCTTCGTCGGCTGACCAAGTCCTTTGGCGGCGCCCGCGCCCTCCGCGGCGTGGACTTCGATCTGCGCGCCGGCGAGGTCCACGCCCTCCTGGGGGAAAACGGCGCGGGAAAGAGCACACTCATCAAGATCGTCACCGGCGCCCACCAACCCGACGGCGGCGAGATCGTCGTCGCGGGCCAGACGGTCTCCGAGCTCACGCCTGCCGCCGCCCACGCCCTGGGCATCTCCTGCATTTACCAGCAGCCGGCGCTGTTTCCCGACCTGA
>JAPLTR010000069.1 GCA_026398065.1 Verrucomicrobiota bacterium
AACGTGGGCTGCGGACACGCCGGAGAAAATGCCGACCGTCCACGAAGCGGCTGCGAATGACGCGATCCCCGACCGCCACCAGGTCAGGATTCCGACCATCGACTTGTCGGGAGTGGCCAATCCCAAGGATTTCAAGCGACACGTGATCGTGGCCCAAGGTAACGAACAGGAAAACTGGCAGCATCCGCACATGTTACTGATGCCGGACGGCAGGACGCTCTTTGCCGCCTGGACGCGCGGCCACGGCTGCACCTGCGGCCCGCTGAAGCGCAGCGATGACGGCGGCAAGACGTGGAGCGAGCTGCTTCCGGTCCCCGCCAACTGGAAGACCGCGCGCAACTGCCCCGCGATCTACCGCCTCACCGATCCGTCGGGCGTCGCCCGCCTGGTCGTCTACGCCGGCAGCGGTCCCGGCGGCGACATCCACGAGTCCCACTCCACCGACGACGGCAAGACCTGGACGCCGATGAAGGGGATCGGCATGGCGGGCGTGATGCCCTTCTGCTCCATCGAACCCATCGACGGCGGGAAAACCCTCCTCGGGATGAGCAACATCCGCCGCCCCGGCGAGAAGGTCGAGCAGCGCTCCAACGTCCTCGCCCAAAGCCTCTCCTCCGACGGCGGCCTGACCTGGACCCCGTGGCGTGTTGTCCTCGACCTCCCTGGCCTCAAGCCCTGCGAGCCCTGGGTCATGCGTTCCCCTGACGGGAAACAGCTCCTCTGCCTCATCCGAGAAAACGAAAAACGTATTGCCCTTTACATGACGAGCGAGGACGAGGGCCGCACCTGGTCGGCCACGAAGCCGCTCCCTCCCGGCCTGTTTGGCGACCGCCACGTCGCGCGCACCGCGCCCGACGGCCGCCTCGTCGTGTGCTTTCGCGACACCGGCGGCCCGAGCAGCCCGACCAGCACGCACTTCATCGCGTGGGTGGGCCGCTACGACGACATTGTCAACGGTCGCGACGGCCAGTACCGCATCAAGCTGCTCCACAGCTACCGCGGCGGCGACACCGGCTACCCCGGCGTCAACGTCCTGCCCGACGGCACCGTCGTCGCCACGACCTACATCAAATACCGCGAGGGTCCGGAGAAGAATTCCGTCGTGAGCACCCGCTTCACACTCGCTGAGACGGACAAGCTCGCCGCCGCCCTCGGCAAATGACGCGTCGCCGCCAGCCACCGCGTCCGGTCGCCCTGCCGGAGTCGCAGTTGCGTCCCCGGCGATGATTCCCCCCGGACGCACCCTCCGCTCCTTTGTTCACGGCCACCAGCGCTGGTGTGTGGTGGCGCTGCTGTTCCTCGTCGCCGCGGTCAACAATCTCGACCGCCAGGCCCTCTCCGTCCTCGCCGGCACGCTCAAGACCACGCTCGGCTTCGGCAACGTCGAGTACTCCTACATCGTCACGGCCTTCCTCGCGGCGTATGCGCTGGGCTACGCCTTTTGCGGCACGTTGATCGACCGTTGGGGAGTGAAGCTCGCCCTCGCCGCCGCTCTCGCCTTCTGGTCGCTCGCCGGCATGGCACACGCCGTCGCCGTCGGGTGGCTGTCGCTCGCGGTGTTCCGCTTCCTCCTCGGGCTGGGCGAGAGCTTCAATTCCCCCGCCGGCGTGAAGGCCATCGCCGAATGGATTCCGCCGCGCGAGCGCGGGCTGAGCATGGCGGTGTTCTCCAACGGCAACATCTGCGGCGCCGTCCTCGCCCCGCCGCTGGTCTCCTTCGTCGCCCTGCATTTCGGCTGGCAGGGGAGCTTCATCGCGACCGGCGCGCTCGGCTTCGTGCTGCTCGCGGTCTGGTGGCGGTTCTATGACACGCCCGACCGCCACCGCAGCATCACTCCGGAGGAACGCACCTACATTCACGACCAGCTCGCCACGGCGACGCCGCCGGTCCCAAAGCAATCCATGTGGAAGCTGCTGCGCCATCCCGTCTGCCTGTGGTTTTTCGTGGCGCGCTTCCTGACCGACCCGACCTCGTATTTTTTCTCGTTCTGGCTGCCCGACTACCTGCAGCACTCGCGCGGCTTCAGCCTCGCGATGATCGGGCTCGTCGCGTGGATCCCTTTTCTCGCCTCCGATGTCGGTGGACCGGGCGGCGGCGCGTTCTCCGATTTCCTGGTCCGCCGCGGGTGGCAGACCAAGCGCGCCCGCCTCACCCTCATGGGCGGCGCGGCCCTCATCATGCCGCTCGCCGCCGTCGCCGTCCGGGTGGAGACCGTGTGGCTCGCCGTCGCGCTCATCGCCCTCCTGCTCGCGGCGCAGAGCTGCTGGATGGCGAACCAGCTCACCCTCATTTCCGAAAGTGTCCCGCGCGAGAACGTCGGCACCCTCCTCGCGCTGACCGCCCTCGGCGGCAGCGTGGGCGGCATGCTCTCGACACTCCTCACGGGCCGCGTGCTCGAGGCCTACGGCTACGTCCCGGTCTTCACCGGCCTGGGGTTGCTGCACCTGACGGCGTTCGGCGTGCTGCTCTGGTCCGTCCGCCGCCCCGCGTAGGTCCCCCGCGGGGACCAGTGCAAAAAGGTCGGCAGCCCCCGCGGCCGGCAAATCCTCGTGCCATTCCTCTGCGCCGCACCCCTGCGCGTCGCGCCCGACCCAAACCCTCCGTCCACCCCTGCCCATGCGTTCGACCGTCCGCACCCGCTTCGCGCTTCCGCGCTCACTCTCCCCTGCTTTCGCTTTCTTCGGCGCCTGCCTTTCCGACCTCCCGCTCGTCCGCGCCCAGACCCTGCCGCCCTCCCCCCCTACGGCCTCCGCCCCGGCCAAGGCCGAGACCCTGATCGAACTCAGCCCTTTCGTGGTCGAGGCCACCTCCGACAAAAGCTACGGCGCGCTCAACTCGAACTCGATCACGAGCTTCAACGCCGAACTCGGCAAACTCCCCATCTCGGCCGACGTGTTCACGGGCACGTTCATGGAGGAGACCAACAGCACGACGCTCGAAAACATGCTGCGCACCTATTCCGCCGGTGCGGGCACGGGCTCGGCGCAGGGTGACGTGGGCGGCATCCCGGTGAACCAGCCGCTGGATCGCGGCGGCGGCGATAGCGTGTCTGCCGGCGTGCAATTGCGCGGCCTCGGTGCAGCCGTCGTCAAGCAGGACAGTTTCATGCTCCCGTCCCCCGCGGGCACCGGCCTCAACAGCAATTTCGGCATGGAGCGCATCGAGGTCATCAACGGCACGCAGTCCCTCCTCTACGGCAACGGCGGCGGCGGTT
>JAPLTR010000383.1 GCA_026398065.1 Verrucomicrobiota bacterium
GGTCGAGCGCGTCCGCACCGGCAACCGCAACGCGAAGCGCCTGGAGACGGATCTGCAGATCGCCGCGAAGAAGATCGAGGTCGCCGACGCGCAGCTCCGGCTGCGTGACGAGCAGATCCAGAAGCTCACGCGGGAAAAAACCGAGTGGGAGGAGCAGCGGGCGAAGATCCTGGCCGCGACTGACAAGGTCCGCACCGCCACGGCTGCCACCGCCGACGAGGTCCGCGCCGCGGCCGTCGCCGCGATCGACGAGATCATGGGTATCAAACCGAAGAAATGATCCCGCTCCTTTTCATGGCCGCCATCCTCACCAGCACCCTCGACAACGCGAAGGCGCAGTCGCGCTACCTGCTTCCCTACCAGCTCGCGTGGGTGGAGGACGAGTCGCGTCTGAAGCAGTGGGAGAAATCCTTCCGCATCGGCGCCACCTGGGGCGACGCCTTCGGCAACGTGCGCAAGCGCCTCACCCATGCGAAGCGCGACTACCTCTTCGCGACGAAGGACTGGCCGTCGGCGTTGGAATACATGACGGCGTGCAAGCAATTCTGCGAAGTGTTCGGGGTCGCCAAGACGATGGTCACGCACGGCGAGGAACTGGTGACGGTGCCGATTTTCGACCAGGAGCAGAAGGACACCGGCTTCACCCAGGAGGTGAAGATGGGGGTGATCAAGTTCGACAACGGATCGCGCATCATCGCGTTCACCTCGAACCCGAACGCGATGCTGGTCTACGGCGGCGATGTCGGCCTGGACGAATTTCCCCGCCACCAGCGCGCCCAGGAGCTTTACGACATCGCCCAGGCCCGCGTCACCTGGGGCTACGATCTCGCGATGTGGGGTTCGCACAAGGGCAACGACACGCTGTTCTACCAGATCGCGCTCGATGCCCGGAAAGGCAAGGGGGGCTGGAGCCATCACTTCACCACGATCGAGGACGCCGTGGCCCAGGGCCTGGTCGAGAAGATCAACGAGACCCGCGGCACAACCTTCACCCGCCAGGGCTTCATCGACGATTGCCGGAAGCGCGCCCGGACCGAGGAGACGTACCAGGAAGCCTACATGTGCAATCCCAAGGGCGGCACGGCCTGCATCGTGAACTGGTCGCAGATGGAGCTGTGCATGGCGAACTACACGGGGGAACGCCTGCACCTGGAGAATCGGCAGATTGAGCAGATCTTCGGGAAGTATCGGAACGAGACCCGCGACGAGCGGGCCCGGAAGATCGAACGCTTCCTCGACGGCGCGTTCCCCCAGCTCTTCGGCAAGACCGCCCGGCACAATCTCGGTTACGATGTCGCGGCCTCGGGCGAGGGCGATCTGGCCGCGATCTACGTGGACGAAAAGGACGCGGCCGCCGCCTGGCTGCGCGGCCTTTTCACCTTCCGCACCGATGACTGGGATTTTCACGACGTGGTCACCCATCACTTCATGCGCCGGGTGACCGCGGTGCGCGGCGGTGGCGACAAGACGGGCCTCGGCATGAAGATCTGCTGGGAGCTGGAGCAACACTTCCAGGGCCGCTTCGAGGGCCACAACTTCGCCAGCCAGAAACACGAGATGGGCTTCACGTTGATGAACCAGCTCGCGACCGCGGAGAAGCGGTTCCCGCGCGAATGGCAGGATGTGGCGGCGGATTTCTTTGCCCTCCGCAAAACCCACACCGGCAAGAAATGGATCTTCAGCGAGGGCACGAACAACCTCCTGGACTTTTCCCACTGCGATATCGCGTGGGGCGGGGCGCTCGCCTCCCGCGCCGGTCAGCAGGTCGGTTACCAGGGCGCGACAGAAGACATCCAGGCGTGGGGCTCACCCCGCGGCGGCGGTCGGAATTCGGAGGCCTTCGGATGAGCACCCCGCTGCACATCGCTGAGATCAATCGCGCCCGCGATTACTACAACCCGATGATCGGACTGACCATGCCGCGCCTGGTCCGGCTGTTCGACGAGGCGGAGCGCGGTCGCTACGACGAGCTGCAGAAGCTCAACCGCGTCGCGGAGAAGCGCCACCCGACGCTCCGGGCGCTCAAGTCGCGCCGCCTCTCCGCGCTCAAGGAACTCGACTGGTCGGTCAAAGCGGTCGCCGAGCTGCCGCGCGGTGCCACGGCCGCCCAGGCCGATGCCCAGGCGCTGTTTCTCCAGGAGACCTATGCGCAGATCGAAAACCTGCCGCAGGCTGCCGAGTTTCTGGCGCTCGCCACGTTCCGGGGGTTCGCGCACCTGGAACCGCGCCATCGCGATGACGATCCGAGCCAGCCGATCACCCGGCTGGTGCCGGTCCCGCAGTGGCACTGGGGCCGCGATCCGGCGACCTGGCAGTGGCGCTACGATCCCGCGGCACGCGGCGACAGCACCACGTCCGTCGTGATCGAGCCGGCTGACTTCATCATTCGCGAGATCGACGACCCGCTGTGCGAGATCGCCCTCACGTGCCTGGTGCGCCGGCTCCTGGCGACGCGCGACTGGTCGGCGTTCATGGCCGACTATGGCATCCCCTCGATCTTCGCGATGCTCGGCGAAAACACCCCGCTCGATAAGGTGAAGGAGTGGCTGGAGGTGATGAAGGAGGTCACGGGCAACAGCCGCGGCGCGCTCCCGCCCGGCAGCTCGGTCGAGACGCTCGAACTCTCCAAGCTCGATGGCGCGCAGTTCCTGAACTTCATCAACCAGCAGGACCAGGAGCTGGTGCTCGCCGGCACCGGTGGCATGCTGACCATGCTCACCGCCAACACCGGCCTGGGCGGCGACAGCCAGAGCGGAGCGCATGAAGACACCTTCGATGCCATCGCCCTGGCGGAGGCGCGCGAGATCTCCGCGATCTTCCAGGCGCAGTTCGATGCCCGGTTGCTGGCGCGGGATTTCCCCGGTCAGCCGGTCCTCGCCTACTTTGAGCTGGTCGCGGAGGACGAGGAGGACGTGTCGGCCCTGGCCGATCGCGTCGCGAAACTCTACACGGCCGGTCTGGAGGCCGATCCGGGCGAGATCGGCGAGAAGGTCGGCCTCACCCTCACGCGCAAGGCCGCGCCCGCCGCGGTGCCTGGCGCGCCCATGCCGGGCGATCCGGCGCCCGATCCCGCGGCTGATCCGCTCAAGAACCGCATCTCCGATGGCAGACCGCTGCCCGCCGCCATCTCCGCCGGCAACGAAGCGCGCTTCCTTTCGGGCTCCGAGCGCCAGCTGGCCGCCGCAGATCTTGCCACCCTCGCCCCAGTCATCGCCCTGGTGAAGCCGGTACGCGCCGAGCTGGCGCGTCTGGCGGAGGTGACGGACGATGCGGAGTTCACCGCCGGCTTGGATGCCCTGCGGCCCGCCCTCAACCGGCTGCAGACGGCCCTGCCGGAGCTGGAGAAGGAAGTCCTGACCGGCCGGCCGGATCTGGAGGAGGCGTTCAGCGACATCATCGGAACGGCGTATCGGTCCGGCCTGGAAGAGGCCGCGGCGTCCCGAAAAATCCCGGCCAAGAAAGGGGCCAAAACCCGATGAGGCCCATTTCGCGCCACAGGCCGAACGTCCGACCGCTGCGCCCGATGTTGCCGCTTTTTGGCCTGAACCCCGCCTGGGCGGTTTAAACGGCTTTAAATGACCCTTTTTGCGCCACCGACCCTTCAACGCCGACCTTCATGCCAACCGAAATTCTCACCCCCCTCCTGAACCGTTCCGCCGAATTCGATCCCGCCGGCTGGTTTCACCTGGTCGCGAAAGGCCGCCATCCGCTGACCATCGAGAAGGCGGACGGCACCCGCCGCAAGATCGTGCAGCTCGTGGACGACAAGGCGACCGCGGCGATGTATGCCGCCTTCAACCGGAAGAAGGAGGCCGATCCGTCCTACCGCATGCTCGTGGATTTCGAGCACTTCTCCCACCAGAAGGACAAATCGACCGAGGCGGCCGTCTGGGTCGATGCGATGGAAAACCGGGCGAACGGCATCTGGTTCCAGGGCGAGTGGTCCGACGTCGGCGCGAGCGCGGTGAAGAACAAGCGCTACCGCACGATCAGCCCCGTGTGGTTTCCCAGCCAGACCGAGGAGGTCTCACCCGGCGTGTATCGCCCGCTGGAGATCAACGACGCCGGCCTCACGAACAAAAACAATCTCCAGGGCCTGGTGCCCTTCTGGAACCGCGACTTTCAAGGCCGAGAGGCCTCAACCCACGAAAACCAAACATCCATGAATAAGATCATCGCGCTGCTCGGCCTGGCAGCTACTGCCTCGGAAGACGACATCGTCGCCAAGGTTCAGGCCTTCAAGAACCGCGTTGCCGAGCTGGAGCCCCTCGTGGGCAAGCTCTCGACGCTCCAGGGCGACCACGACGCCCTGAAAAACCGCCACACCACGCTCCTGAACGCCGCGGTCGACAAGGCCCTGGACGAGTACAAGGGCGTGATCGCCGAGGGCGGCAAGGACGCCTGGAAGAACCGCCTGACGGCCGATTTCGACGGCACCGTCACGCTGCTCAAGGGCATCAAGGCCCAGGGCGGCGGGAAGAAGGCGCCTGTGCACCAGGAGAAAAATGGCGGCGCGGCCGCGACCGAAGTCGGCGAACCCGACGAGGCCTTGCTCAACCGCAAGATCAGCAACCGCGCCAACGAACTGAAGGGGGCTGCGCCGACGCGCTCCTTCGACTCCTGCTGGCAGCAGGCCCAGCGCGAGGCGGCCGACGCCAGCACCGCCGCGGCCTAACCGTCCCACGTTTCTCAACTCCCAACCCAGAATTCCATGTCCTCTCTTCTCGTTCGGAGCAATCCGATCATCCGCACCACGGGCGTCGATCTCAGCGCCGCCCTCGGCAAGCTCGTCACCTTCGCCAACGGCGTCGTGTCTGTCTCTGCTTCCGCGACGGTGCCGGCCACCGGCATCGTCCTGGAGGCCAACACCGCCGCCCGCGACTCCTCCATCGGCATCCTCGGCGGCGGCCTCCCGCCTGTCCGCGCCAAGATCTCCGCGGCCAGTGCGGCGATCAAGTTCGGCGACAAACTCCAGCAGGCCGCCGATGGCACGCTCACCCTCGATCTCGGCGCGGGCAACGCCCGCGTGACCGTCGCGATCTGCACCGAGCCCAACGGGGCCGTCGCCGGCGATCTCGCCGAGGTCACTCCGCTCACGCCGGTCATCGGCGCCTGAGCCCGTCTCACCCTCAACGCTCAATCCTCAGCTCTAAACTCAGATGCCAATTCCTAATTCCGCGGTGGCCAGCGCCACCTTCAACCACCAGCTCACGTCGTACGCCCAGGGCAACTGGAACGACCAGGCCGATGTCATCAAGGTCGCCGAACGTCTCGCCCCCACCACGTCCGTCCAGGGCGCGGCGGGCCAATACAAGAAATTCGACGACAAGAACTCGTTCCTGGCGGAAAACACCGCCCGCGCCCTCGGCGGCGATCCGAAGGTCATCTCGTTCTCCGCGGACGACGACAGCTACAACTGCAAGCCGCAGGCCCTCGAAACCCGCGTGGACAAGGTCGAGGACCAGCAGGCCGGCAGCGCCGGCGGCGATCTCGCCGCGCAGCTCCTGGACCAGGGCAAGATCAAAGCCCTCGTCAACAAGTCCGCCCTCAGCCACGCGAAGGATGTGAGCGACTATGTCGTCGCCAACACCAACGCCATCGCCGACCGCGGCAACTGGTCGAACAAGGAAGTCGATCCGATCGAGCAGCTCGATGAGCAGCTCCTCGCGATCAGCCAGGATGTCGGCTCCACGCAGAACGTGAAGGTCACGATGGACCTCGGGTCCTGGTACATCCTGCGCAATCATCCCCTGGTGCGGGCGCGCGTGAGCAAGGTGCAGGCGACGCCGATCACGCTGCAGCAGCTCAACGATAACCTGCTGTTCCCCGTCGATCTCATGGCGGCGAACGTTGTTTACGACACGAAGGCGCTCGGCCAGGCCGCGGACAAGAAGCGCCTCCTCGCCGGTGTGGTACTCGTGCACTACTCGGTCCCGAATCCGACCGTCTACGACCCGAGCGCCTTCAAGTGCTTCACGGTCGGCGCGTCGTCGTTCATCGCCGGCGTCCGCACCTATCAGGCCCCGAACGGCCTCTGGCGCGGCCACCTGATGGACTGGTCCCGCGACATCAAGAAGACCAGCTCCCTCGCGGTCCGCCGCTTCAACATCGCCTGAGCCCAGGCGTTCCCAACCCAACCGGAAATCAACCATGAAGAAATTCTTCTCCATCCTCAGTCTCGCGGTGCTCGCCCTGGGCGCAGTGCCGCTCGTGTCCCAGGCGCAGGTCACGCCACGCAATCTCACCACGCTCACCCTCAGCGCGACCACGGTCGCCACCAGCACGACCGCGACGATCACGAGCCAGGCGTTTCCGATCAAGCCCGACAGCGGGTTTGCGGTGGTGCCGAACTTCGTGCTCAGCGGCGCGGACACGGCGAACGTGACCTTCAACTTCGCGGTGAGTGTCGACGGCACCACCTGGACGACGGTCACGCCCTTTACCTACGCGGTCGCCGCCAACGGCACCACGCCGGTGATCGGCTTCTCGAACTTCGCGCCGCACGTCACCGGTGCGGGCGCGAACAACATCGCCTATGCGCGATTGCAAAGCGTCACGAACGCCAGCTCCACGCGCACGGTCACGATCAACAGCGTGACGATCACGCGGAACAACTAGCACGCCTCACTGCGTGATTTCTTCAAGCCCCGCGCGCCCGCGGCGCGGGGCTCCATAGAAACCTCGCCACCACCATGCCCTCCGTTCCCTGGACAATTCTCACTGGCCGAGGGCCAGTCCGATCCTATCCCGGAGATCATCGCCGACGTGGTCGCGCGCATTCGCCAGGAGATCGAGGCCGGAGGCAAGACGGTGCTGTCGGCCAACCCAGCGAAGATCCCGCCGAGCCTGAGACGCATCGGCCTCCGCATGGTGCTCCGCGAAGGCCAGAGCCGGCTCAACGCCGTCGGCGCGCTCCCGCTCTCGGAAGACGAGCGCAGCGAATGGAAGGAAGATCTCCGCTACCTGGAGCGCATCGCGAATGGCGACATCACCGTCGAGGCGCCCGACGATCCGGCGGTCACGCCCACCGTACAGGCCGCGTCGCCCTCGCCCCTGATCTGCGCGCGCCCGCGCGAGTGGTCCCGCAGCAACCAGGACGGCACCTGACTATGGCCCCTCTCCCGAAACTCTACCGCGGCGAAAACCGCATCTACCGTCGTCTCCTGCGTCTCGCCGATGGCGTGACGCCGCTTCCGCTCGCCAATCTCGCACCGGGCGGCATCCGCGTGCAGATCATGCAGCGCGGCCAGGCCAAGGCATCCTTTGTCCTGGGCACCGATGCCTGCCTGCGCCAGGGCGCGACCGAGGATGAGCTGGCGTTCGAGATCACGACCGTGACCTCCGCGCTGCTCACCGCCGGCGCCACCGTCACGCTCCGCTGGACGATCCGCCTGCCCGATGCGGCCTTCCTCGCTGAGGAGGGCAACCTCCACATCGACATCACCGAGGAGGATGTGGCCTTCGCCGCATGAACCCGACTCTCGTCATCGAGGCCCCGGAACCGGCGGTCCTCCTCGTCACCGAAGCCACCGTGGTCCCGCCGGCCACGGGCGCGGACTTCTTCACCGGCGACTTCGACTCCAGCGATTTCAAAACCGAATGATCTCACGTCTTTTTCTCCTTTGCTCGCTCCTGGTCGCGACCGCGGCCGCGCAGACCGCCAAGACCCGTGTCGATCTCTACGCGCAGATCGGCTCGCAGCTCGCGTCCAATCAGGCGATCACCGCAGCCCAGCTGCGCGCCGTGCTGCAGGATGTCGTCGCCTCGTCGCAAAACATCCAGACGGACGGTGTGGCGGCGACGGCCGCGCAGCTCGCCGCCCACACCGCCAACACCGGCAACCCGCACGCCGTGACCAAGGCCCAGGTCGGCCTGGCGAACGTCGACAACACGAGCGATGCGAACAAGCCCGTGTCCGCGGCGACGCAGGCCGCGCTCGATGCGAAGGCCTCGGCGTCCCACTCGCACGCCAACGCCACCACGAGCGCGGCTGGCTTCATGAGCGCGGCCGACAAGACGAAGCTCGACGGGATCTCGGGCACCGGCGTAGCGGTCGCTTGGGGCGATATCACCGGCCCGATCTCCAACCAGGCGGATATCGCTGCAGCGCTGGCGGCAAAGGTTCCGTCGACGCGTACCGTGGCGGGGAAGCCGCTTTCCTCGGATGTGACGCTGGTGAAAGGTGATGTCGGCCTGGGCAACGTCGACAACACGAGTGACGCGAATAAACCCATCTCCTCTGCGACGCAGACTGCGCTCGATGCCAAGGCTGCGACCTCGCACACGCACCTGCAGGAGTTCGGCTTCATCCTTGGCGACACCACCTCGGTGCTTCCCGTTCTCACCTCGCCCGCGCGCACGCTCGGCAAGGGCGGCACGATCGTCGGTTGGTATTTGCGCGGCGATGTGAGCGGCAGTGTGACCGTCGACCTTGATCGCGCCGCGGCGGGTGGTTCGTTCGCCAGCATCATCGGCGCGGGCGCCAAGCCTTCGCTGTCCGGCGCGATCTACGCGGCCGCATCTAGCCTGAGCGGTTGGACACCACTCGCGTTCTCCGCCGGCGATTCCTTCCGCGTCCGCGTCACCGGCACGCCGGTGACCCTTACCCAGCTCACCGTCGTGATCGTGTATCAGTAATTCCGCGACCATGAAGCATCTCTTCCGCTTTCTTCTTCTCTTTGTCGCCGCGGTTGCGAGCGCGCAGACGAACTTTTTCCAGGACACGTTCACGGGCACGGCCGGAACGAGCCTGACGGCCCACACCCCCGACCTCGGTGCGGGCTGGACGCTGCAGTATGGCTCCGGCACGACGCCGACCCTCAATGGCTCCGGCTTCCTGGACGCCGGCACCGGTACCAACTACCTCCATTTCAAGGGGACTGCGACTCCGCCAGGCGCCAACTATATCGTGGAGTCCACGATCACCGTGGGCTCGTCGCCGAGCACGGGCTACTTCATCGCCGCACGGGTCACGAACGACTTCGCCAGCTACAACGGCTACTACTTCGGTTTTTGGGGAGCCTATGGCGGGTTCAGGATCTTCACGGCGGCCACGGGAAATGGTTCAGTCGGAAGCTACGCCGGGATGCCTTCGCCGGGCGTGCACGTGCTCAAGCTCGACGTGTCCGGCAGTCTCGTGCGCGGCTACCTGGACGGCGTCCTGATCATCACTGCCAACGGCGGCATCGATACCACCTACGGACTCGCGGGCTCGGTCGGCCAGGTGATCTTCGGCGGCACGGCCGGCGATGTCTTGGTCAATGAGTTCAAGGCGTACACGGGCGGCGGTGGGGTCACTTCGGGGGCGCCGAGCGTCGTCGGCAAGAGCAACACCACCGCCTCGGTCGACGTCGGCATGGCCACCGGTGGCACCGCTCCCTACACCTATCAGTGGCATCGCGGGACCTCGAACGGCTTCACCCCCGGTGCGGGCAACGCAGTCTCAGGCGCCACGTCACGCCTGCTCAACGACAGCGGTCTCAGCTCCGCCGCCACCTACTACTATGTCTGCACAGTGACGGATGCGACGTCGGCCACCGCCAACTCGACGCAGCTCACCCTCACGACAACGAACAACGCCGAGTTTGCCCCCAATCACTCCTCCGTCGTGTGGGCGCCGAAGGTCTGGGTGACGGATGGCAACGCCTCGACCACCAACTGCTGGGGAGCCTACGGGTACTTCCTGACGGACGCCGCGACCACCAGCATCAGCCTGGTGGTGGACAATTCCACGTTTGCCGGTGTCGAGCCTCCGGTGCTCGCCTACAGCGTCGCCGGCGGACCGATCCAGGCGTTCGACCTCGGGCGCGACGTCTACTCGCCCACGCTGGCGACGGTGTCGGCCGGTACCCAGCGCCTCGTGAAGATCTACTACAAGTGCCACGCCGACGGTCAGAACAACTTCACGGATGATTACTGGAACGGCCCGGCCGTGCGCGTCTCGATCAAGAAGATCGTGCTGAACAGCGGCGCTTCGCTGGTTGCGATCACACCGCGGCCGCGCAAGGTCGCCTTGCTGGGCGACTCGAACACGCGTTCGCCGTATCTGACGGGTGCGATCGACGCGGGCGATGCGTTGAGCGGTTTCGCGGCGACGGTTGGCTACGGTCTCGATGCCGAGTACGCCCAGATCGGCGGCGCGGGATCGGGCATCGTGGTCGCCGGCGGTAACAACTGGCCGTCCCTGCTCACTTCCTGGAGCCTCAACTGGGCCGGCCAAACCAGGACGTTCAGCGATTTTGGTCCGAACGACGTCATCATCATTCGGATGGGCGACAACGACCACACGCAGGCCGACGCGACCATCACGAGCAACCTCAACACGATTGTCGCCGGCATCCGTAGCCAGACCTCGGCGTGGATCTGCATTCGTGAGGTGAGCGCGAAGTGGACCGCCATATCGGCGGTGACGCTGATCGACTCGAAAGTGAAACTCCTGCCGCGCAACGGTTCGGCGATCTGGGGCGTTCCCTCCTTTGGTTCGACCGGGAGCGCCACCGGGCAGACCATCGACGGGGCGCACTTCACGCTGCAAGGCCACGCGGTCGAGGCGGCCGATATCATCAAGCAGGTACAGGAAGCGACTGGCGGTACGGCCGGCGGTTCGCGCGCCTGGGCATTCTGACATGACGCAACCTTGGCAATACGATGAAGAGCCCAATGCCGAGCTGCCACGCGCGCGGCCGGTCATCGGCTGGCCGGGTGGAAAGACCCGGATGCTCGACCATCTCCTTCCGCTCATCCCTGAACACAACACCTATTGCGAGGTGTTCGGCGGCGGTCTCGCGGTGTTTCTCGCGAAGCCGGAGAGCAACGTCGAAATCATCAACGACATCAACGGCGACCTCGTCACGTTCTATCGCTGGTGCAAATTCCACCTGGAGCCGCTCCTGGATGAGATCGATCTCGTGCTGAACTCGCGCCAGGAGCTGCGCGACTACATAGCCCAGCCTGGTCTGACCGATTTGCAGCGCGCGGCGCGGTGGTTCATCCGCAACCGGATTTCCTTCGGAGGCATGGGCAGCACGTTTGCAGTCTCACGGGCACAGCCCCTCGGGTCGCGCGTCAAACGGCAGCTCGCGATCCGCGCGCTCAATCGTCGCCTCGATCGCACAGCGATCGAGAATCTGTTGTGGGAGAAGTGCCTGGATATCTACGATGCGCCGGGCCTCTGTTTCTTTCTCGATCCGCCTTATCTGGACAGCGGCGGCGCGGCTTACGGTGGGTGGAGTGAGCTGGAGCTGGCCCGCTTCTGCCAGAAGCTTCCGACCCTGCAGGGCAAGTGGATCTTCACGTTTCAGGACTGCGCCCAGGTGCGCGAGCTGATGGCGGGCTACGACATCATCGGCATCGAGCGCGCGAACGGCATCGGCAACACCACCGGCAAGAAAGGCCGCAGATATCACGAGGTCATCATCACTAGTGAACGGCCCGCGACTGCGCCGAAGCGGAAGACGAGAAGCGCATGAAATATTCCAAGGCACTGCCGTTTAAGCAGGCATTGAATGCCTCCCAGGTGAAGACGCTCCTACCCACGGATTTCACGTCGGCCCAGCTGCAGCAGCTCCGTGGCGATATCCTAGAGCGCGGTCGCTTCTCGGCCCGTGTGCGCAGCGTACAGCATCTCGACGTGATCGACCAGGGCATAAACGACCTGGTCGCCGGCGCCACAGATCTCGCGACCCAGCGTCTGGCCGTGAAACGGTTTGTCCAGGGCACGGGCTATATGGCTCCCGAGGACAAGCGCGGCGGCCTGCAGGACCTCGCGAGCGATGCCCGCATCAACCTGCAGCTCCGGATCGGCACGCAGCAGGCCCAGGGCGCCGGCTGGTGGCAGCAAGGCCAGGACGCCGACCTGCTCTACGCCTTTCCGGCGCGGGCATTTGTCCGCGTCGAGGCGCGTGAGAAGCCGCGCGACAACTGGCCGCAGCGGTGGAACGAGGCGCGGGCCAACACGGTGACGGATGGCGCCACCGACAGTGCCAGCGGCGAAATGGTCGCCCTGGAGGGCCATCCCATCTGGATTGCGCTGTCGGTCTTCAAAACGCCGTATGAGCCCTTCGATTTCGGTTCTGGAATGGGGCGCGAGGATGTCGATCGCACCAGGACGATCGCGCTCGGCCTCATGTCGGAGAGCACTGTCATCTTTCCGCAAAGCCGGCCGTTTAATCAGGATTTAAAGGCCTCGCCAGAGGTCCGGAGCTCACGGCTCCGCTCGCTCCTGGAGAGCACTGGCATCGGCCGCTTCGACCAGGACGGCGTGTTCGTCTTTACCGGCGGAGGTGGCGCGTGAGCTTCGGGATGACCATTGCCGTGGAAGGCGACGCGCGGCCGGAGTTCGCCCGCGTGATCGACAACCTGCGCCGGCCGGATCTCCGTAAGGTGATGGGGCGCGCGCTCGCGACCAAGCTGCGCACGCACTTCACCGAACTAGATCGCACGCGGCCGAATCAGATCGGCGGCAAACGCACCCACTTCTGGGGCGATGTGCGCCGCAGTGTCCAGCAGCCGCAGTTGATCGGTGGCGACGGCATCCTAGTTGCGATCAACCACGTCGGCGCGGCCCAGCGCTACTTCGGCGGTGATATCGAGCCCGTCAACGGCGACTGGCTCACGATCCCCGCGCGGGCCGAGGCCTACGGCAAGCGTGCCCGTGAGTTTGACGATCTGCACTTTGTCTTCTTCCGCCGTGGCCTGGCCGCCCTGGTGCAGAACGAATCGACCACGATCGAGCTGAACCAGAACCGGAAGAAGGACCGCGGCATCGGCCCGATCGCACCGGAGACGACGGGAGGCGGGATCTTCTACTGGCTCGTCACCCACGTC
>JAPLTR010000793.1 GCA_026398065.1 Verrucomicrobiota bacterium
CGCGGACGGCGGTGGCGACGAGGAGCTTGAAGCGCTCGTCCTGGAGCGCCGCGTTGTCCGGTGTCGGCTTGTCCATGAAGGCGATCTCCATGATCACCGCCGGACGCGTCGCGAGGCGGTTCTCTCCATAGCTGCCGTTGAAACCCTGCACCCGGCGGTCGGTCCAGGCGGGATTGTAGTCGCGGCGGATGGCCGTAATGACTTTGGCGTGGAGGATGTCGGCGAGGCGTTTGCTCTCGGAGCCGAAGCCGTTGTTGGTGTCGTAAAGGGTCTCGGTGCCGGTGCCGCCGCCCCCGTTGTTGTGGATGCTGACGAGGAGTTCGGCCCCGACGGCGTTGGCGTAGCGCGGGCGACAGCGGATGTCCTGTTCGAGGGGCGTAAAGCCGGACTCGTTCCACACCGAGGGATCCGCACCGAGGGCTTTCACGTGATAGCGGGCGGCCTCCTGCCAGCGCGGGAAGCCGGTTTCCCCCAAACCGACGGTGCGGTCGAGGTTACGGGTGGGGCGGACATCGGCTCCGGCCTCGAGCAGGAGCGTATTCAGGTAGCTGACAATGTCGTGGTTCACGAAATCCTCGACGATTCCGCTGAAGTATTCCCGCTGCAGGACGTAGCGGGCACCGTTAAGGTAGTAGCCGTGGCCGGGACTGATGGTGATGCGTCGTCCGGCCAGCGCTGTGAGCCCGGGAGGAAGGGCCGACGGAGGCGCGAGCTGCCGCGCCACGGAGGGGGGCGAGGGCGCTTCGAGGGGAAAGTAGTTTTGGAGCGGCCGACCCTCGATCAGGAGGTAAACTTCGAATTCAGGAAGTGACTCGCGCAGGGCGTCCCCCACCGCTTGGCGGACGTGACCGAAAAAGTCTTCGAAGGCCGCAGAGCCCGGACCGACCGAAAGCAGGTCCCGGCTAAAATCGAGTGTCAGACGACGCCCCGTCAGGTCCGAACCGAGCAGTTGGACGCCCGCGTCGGGCCGCCAGCCGGGGGCGGCGAGCGCGCGGTTGACCGCGGATGCGGCGGCCTGGCGAAGTTCGGCCGTCGCAGCGGCGGGGCAGACGACGGCGGGCCAAGACCAGAGCAGGGTGGCCAGCAGGAGGTGGCGGATGTAGGGGAGAAAGGGGATGCCTACCTCGTAGAGCTTCAGATGGGCACGGCAAGCCTGGGTTCAAGCTTTCCGGCCCGACGGCCTGCGTCCGGGAGCGCTTCATTTTCCAACAAACGTCGCCGGCTTTCTGCCAGAATATGGCAAATGGTGTTTCGCGGCCGGAAATGAAGCACGGGAGTTGCCATTTGCGGTCAAAGCTCTCGACACTTTGCCGCCGGACTGCCGAGGTGCACGGCACCTGATCCTTTTTGCTTCACCCTCCTTCATGGCCCGAATCCTTCTTATCGACGACGACGACTCCGTTCGCACCGTGCTGCTGCTCACATTGAAGCATTTCGGCCACACAGTGGTGGAGGCCCGCAACGGCAGCGAAGGCATTGAGCTGTTTCGTCATGGTGGGGCCGACCTGCTGATCACCGATATTGTCATGCCGGAGAAAGACGGCCTGGAGGTGCTCATGAACCTGAAACGGGCACAGCCGTCGCTGAAGATCATCGCGATCTCAGGCGGTGGCCGGAACAGTGCCCACGACTATCTCCAAATCGCCCGTCTCATGGGCGCGGCCAAAGTGCTGGAAAAACCGTTCACCAGCGAGGTGCTGATGGGGGCGGTCAATGAATTGCTCAGCAGTGGGGGCACCCCACCGCCGAGCACGCCACCGGCGGCTTAACCGAGGCGGGCGATGATGGCGTCGGCCATCGCCTTGGTGCCGACCGACGGCTTACCGAAGGCGATATCGCCGGTGCGCGTACCGCTGGTGACGGCGCTCTTGACGGCCTTCTCGATTCGCGCCGCGACCGCGTCGAGGCCGAAGCTGAAGCGGAGCATGAGGGCGACGGACAGGATCTGGGCGCAGGGATTCGCGATGCCCTTGCCGGCAATGTCGGGGGCCGTGCCACCGGCCGGTTCGTAGAGGCCGAAGGGGAGGCCGAGGGAGTTTTTGCCCGCGCCGAGCGACGCGGAGGACAGCATGCCAAGGGAGCCGCAGATGACAGCCATCTCGTCGGAGAGGATGTCGCCGAACATGTTTTCGGTCACGAAAACATCGAACTGGTTCGGATCGCGCGCGAGCTGCATCGCGGCGTTGTCCACGTACATGTGGCTGAGCGCGATGTCCGGGGCGTTTTTCGCGACGTAGTCGGTGACGGTCTTCCGCCAGAGGACGGAGGTTTCGAGGACGTTGGCCTTGTCGACCGAGCAGAGCTTCTTCTTGCGCGCGCGGGCCGTGGTGATCGCGACCTGGAGGATGCGCTCGATCTCGGATTTCTTATAGACCATCGTGTCGATGGCCTGCACGTCGCCATCGGCGAGAGTCGTGGTGGTCTTGGGCAGACCGAAGTACACGCCGCCCGTGAGTTCGCGGATGCAGACGATATCGATGCCGTCCGGGATGCGCTCGGTCTTGAGCGGTGAGGCGTCGGTGAGCTCGCGGTAGAGCAGGCCGGGGCGGATGTTGGCAAAGAGGGTGAAATGCTTGCGGAGCGGGAGCAGCGCGGCTCGCTCGGGCTGCTCTTTCGGTGGGAGTTTCTCCCATTTCGGGCCGCCAACGGAGCCGAAAAGGATGGCGTCCGACTCGGAACAAACCTTGAGCGTGGAGTCGGGGAGGGCCTTGCCGTGGTTGTCGATGCCGGCGCCGCCGACGTCAGCCTTGGAGTAGGCGAGCGTGAGGTTTTCCTGCTTCGCGACGTGTTCGAACACGCGCAGGGCCTCGGTCATCACCTCGGGCCCGATGTAGTCTCCAGCAAGAACGGCAAACTTGAGTGTCGGCATAGAAAGGGTGGAGGGTGGCAAGCCGCCGGGGCGCGTGGCAAGCCGCGGTTTCAGGGTAAGGTTTTTCCCTACCGAGAATGAAGCCGGCCCCCAATAGGCAAGTCGCACCTCTCACGGTAAACTGGCTGCGTCATGTTCACCACCACACAACTTGCTTTTGCGGACGAGACTACGGCACGATCGAGCGAAGAGGCGTTGCCCTTTCACATCGTAATCGCCCATGACGATCATGAGGCCTACGTTCGCGCACTCCGCATGCTGAACAACACCTTTCGCGACCGGCCGGAGGCTGACGACCTGCGCCCCCTGCCGTGGAAGTTTGACGACCTGCAGAGCGAGCCCTTGCGGAAGCGGGCCCTCGCGGATGCGCCGCGGGCGGATGTGTTCGTGGTGTCGGCCAGTCATTTTACCGAGCTGCCCGAGACGGTCGTGCGGTGGCTGACCGATTGCTTTGCCCGGCGGCAAAACCAGCCCACGGCGGTGATCGCGCTCTGTGCGTCGCTGAATGACATCGAGGCACCGTGGCGGCGGTCGTTGCGGGAGACGGTGGCGCGGGCGGGATTCGATTTTCTCGAGGCCAACTCGCCGGTCCTGCAAGGCGCGGCCTGACCTGACGGTGAGTTTTCGCTGTTGCCCGACCGCGGGAACCGCGTGCAGTGACGGGCGTGAATCTCCATGTGTTGCCCGCCGGGCCGATCCAGACCAACGCCTATCTGCTGACCGCGCCCGAGCGCGGTGAGGCCATCCTCATCGACGCGCCGGGAGACGTTTGGGCCGAGGTGGAACCGATTTTGCAGCAGGAAAACTGCAAGCTCTCCGAACTCTGGCTCACGCACGGGCATTGGGATCACATGCAGGGTGGGGCGGAGATCGTGCGCCGGACCGGAGCCAAGGTGCTCGCACACGCGGCGGATCGCATCTTGATCGAGACCCCGGAAATCATGGAGCGGTTCATGGGCGAGCGGATGAATCTCGAAGCCGTAAAAGTGGACCGCTGGATCAGCCAGGGCGAGGTGTTGCCCGCGTTCGGTCTCGAAGTCGAAGTGCGGCATGTGCCCGGGCACTGCCCCGGGAATGTGCTCTTCTACTTTGCGGTTGCCGGCGCGGCGTTCGTGGGCGATGCCTTGTTCAACGGCAGCATCGGGCGGACCGACCTGCCGGGCGGGAATTTCGCCGAGCTGGAGAAATCCGTGCGCGAACAGATTTACACGCTGCCGGAAAAGACTGTCGTGTTTCCCGGCCACGGTCCTAGAACCACCGTTGCTCATGAACGTGCCACCAACCCCTACATCCATGGCTGATCACGAAGTCTTCATGCGTCGCGCGCTTGGTCTGGCGCGCAGCGTGTGGGGCAAGACGCACCCGAACCCGATGGTCGGGGCCCTCATTGTCGAGGACGGGCACGTGGTCGCCGAGGGCGCGACGGCGCCGGACGGCGGACCGCATGCCGAGCGGCTCGCGTTGCTCGCCCGGGGGAAGCCGCCGCGGCCCGGCGCCACGCTCTATGTGACGATGGAGCCGTGCTCGACCCATGGGCGGACCGGCGCCTGTACGGATGCAATCATCGCCTCGGGCATCAAGCATGTGGTGGTCGGGGCGACGGACCCCAATCCGGACCATGCCGGCAACGGCTACAAGGTGCTGCGGGCGGCGGGCATCGAAGTGACCGAAGGTATTCTTGCGGCGGAATGCACCGACCTGAACCTGATCTTCAATCACTGGATCACCCAGGGCGGCCCGATGCTGGCGGCCAAGGCGGCCTCCACCCTCGACGGCAAGATCGCCTGTCGCACGGGCGAGTCGCGCTGGATCAGCAACGAGGCGTCGCGGGCCGACGTCCACCGCTGGCGGCGGCTGTTCCCCGGCATCGCGGTCGGCGCCATGACGATCCTCAAGGACAATCCGCGCCTCACTGCGCGAATCGCGGGCGAACCGGAGTGGAGCCCGTGGCGTTTTGTCTTCGACGGCCTGTTGCGCACGGTC
>JAPLTR010000484.1 GCA_026398065.1 Verrucomicrobiota bacterium
CCGAAGGAAAACGGCGCGCTCATCATCGTCATCTGGAACGCCGTGATCTTGCACGCCCGCTGGGGTGGCATGGTGAAAACGCGCGGCCTGATGGCCCTCGCCATCTTCGGCAACGTCGTGACCGCCTGGAGCTGGTTTGGCGTCAACATGCTCGGCGTGGGCCTGCACAGCTACGGTTTCATGGACTCGGCCTTCTGGTGGCTGATCGCCTTCGTCGCGAGCCAGCTCGCCGTGATCGCCCTCTGCGCCCTCCCGCCGGAGAAGTGGGGCAGTTTTGAAGCCAAGCCCACCCGCGGCTGAACCCCGGCCCGCCGGCCCGCGTGGCGCCGGCGTGCCTTGATTTCCCTTGAAATGCCTTGATTTCCCTTGATCGGGCCGGGGCCCGCGCAACGTGCCATCGATGCGGACCCCGCCGCGGCGAAGCCCCCTGCCACGCCGAGATCGAAACAGGAGCTCGGGCAGCGCCGCGCACGCCGCCGTTTCGCTCCCCGGCGTCGTCGCCGGGAGACAATCGCTCCGCCGACGGCGCCGCGGGCGCAGCCGCCCGCACCGCCGCCCGGTCTCCCGCGCGGGTCGTTCGTGAGTTTCGTGAGGCATTGGGTCCAGATCGGGTGGGAGGGGCCTTGATTCAACGTCATCCTAAATTCAGCAGGTGAAATGCGGAGATCGCGGAGGAGGAAGAGCGACGGAATCTGACGATCGAACGACTCACCGGCCAGGTACAGGGTCCCGACCCGAAAATGATGGGTTTTCTCCTCTGCGCTCTCCGCGTCCTCCGCGTTTCAAATGTCGTTTCTCGTTTGATCGGGCCGGAGCGCCCATGCGTCCGGCCCGTCCGCTACTTGGTAATCCAATAGCCCGCGTCGGGGTCGTAGTAGGTTTCCAGCCTCGTCGGCTCGGTCTCGGGCGGCGCGACGGGTTCGGTCGGGGCAGGTTCGGGCGGGACGGGATCTTCGGCGGCGGGTTCAACGGCGGCGACCGGCGGGAGCCCCGGCGCGGGCGGGACTGACGGGTTCACGACCGGCTCGGCTGGGACCGTCGGCACGGTCGGCTCAACCGGCTCGGCCGGAGCGGCCGGCGCAACCGGTGCGACCGGCTCCACCGGAGCGGCGGGCACGGCGGCGGGCTCCGCTGGCGGAAGCTCGATCGGACCCTCCGGTGCGGTGGGCGCGGCCGGACCATCGGAGGCGGCGGGAGCGACGGGAGCCTGGGCTGGCACGGGGTTCACCGGCGCGACGCCCGCCGGCGGGGTGGACGCCGTACGCGGCGAGTCGGGGTGCCCCGGGTGCGCGGCGTGGTGGGCGTCGAGGCCGTGCTTCAGGCGCCTCCATGGCGGACCGAGCAACTCCTCGTACGGGCCCATCCAGTCCGGCCCGGGCGTGAGTCCGCGGCTGCGGAGAAAGGTATAGCGGTTCAACTGCTCGATGGCCCGGCCATGAAGCCGTTCGAACTCCGTCTCGGCCGCGAAGTACTCGACCACCGACGGCGGCAGCTCCCGGTTATCGGCCTGCACCTGCCGGACGGTCTCGAAATGCCCCCGCACCTCGGCCGCATGCTGGCGCAATGTCTCCTGGCCCCGCAGGCACGCGGTCGCGGCCACACTCGCCTGCTCCCAGTCGCGCTGGACGAGCTCCCGCTCGTGCAGGTCCTCGGCGCGCCGCGCGCCCTCGAGGTCGCGCTCGCTCCGCCGCAGCCGGACCAGCGCGCGGACGGTCTCCAGCGTGGCGCGCAGTTTCTCCGGCCCCTCCGGCATCGCCTCGACCGCGCGCACCTGCCGGCCCAGCAGCAGCGCCGTCGCCGTGGCGACGTTTTCCGTGAGCTGGGCCGAACCGCCCATCGGGTCAAAATCGCGCGACTCCTCGTCCAGCCGCGCCGCCACTTCGGCCGTCTCGTGATACCGGCACCATTCGGCGTAGCCGCCCCGCCGCCAGTCCGAGAGGTTCTGGGCGTTGATCGGCCGGCCGTCGAACTCGGCCTGCAGGATCCGCTGCACGTCGTCCCGCCCGTTGAGCCAGGCGAGAAGGCGCGGGCCGGGGTCACCTTCCTGGAGCCGGCGGTTGAGGTGGTCGCGCAGGGCGCGCGGGAGACGGGCGATTTTTCCTGGGCAGGTCATGGCGGTAGTGGATTTTTAGATACAAGGGAGGTTGGGTTGGAGGCGGGGAACGCCGGCGGCCGCCGGCCGCACCACGCGCGGGCGGGCCGCCCGGGGGTGATCCGGGCGGGCCGCCTTCGGCGTTCGTGCTGCGGTGGGGTCGGGCGTGTTTCACCCGCGCATTATGCCCGTTTTTTCCAAAAACGGGAACCCGCCCATTCCCTCCGTTCCCTCCATTCCAGAAAATTGCACATCCGCCCGAGATTTTCGCGGAAATCACCGTTTCGGGCCGCCGTTCGCCGCCCATTTGCGGGCGTTTCAGGGGCCGCGAACCAGTCCCGCCTTGCCTCAATCAACGCTCCTTGCCCTTCTCATCAGGCCCCTGAGCCCGGCCCATGACCATGAAATCCCCCCTGCTCGGCATTCTCTGGCTGGTCATCGCCGTCATCTCGTCGGCGCCCTTGGGCGCGGCCGAGAAGAAAGCGCCCGAGCCGTCCCTCGGTCAGCGGATCTACCATTTCGAGCATCGGTTGCTGCCGAAATGGACCCATCAGTCGAACGGGGCGTTTTTCGCCGATCTGAGCAGCGTCGGAGCCGCCCCCTTGCTGGCCCCGGCGACCGACATCGTCAGCAAGGAATTCGCGGAGAAGCTGGCCGTGCGGGCGCTGCCCGAGCGGTCCCAGGTCCTGGTGACGTTTCCGAAGCCCACGGAGATCGCCCACTGTTATTTCGCGATCATCGAAAAGACCGGAGAGACCTTCCGCTATATCACCCTGGAGCTGACCGAAGATCTCTTCGAGGACGGGACGAAGGCGGTGGTGGGTGAATGGACCGCCGACGGCAGCCACAAGAATCGCGGCCCGAGGAAGTACGCCGACGCCGAACGTTTTCTGGCCGAACTCGCGCCCAAGCCGACTCAAGCGAAACCGCAGGAATGAACCGACGGCTGTCACCACCAGGCCGGCGCTGAATTCAACCAGCAGGCAATGCACGCCATCGTTATGACCCTCACCGTCCTTCATCCGTCAGGGGTACACCCGTAGCCTCAACCCCACTACTCCATGAGTGCCGACGACGATAGCAGCGACGACCTCGCCCTCGACCCGGAGGAAAAGAAATTCCGCCTCTTTGGGCGGACGGTGATTTTTTTGCTGATCAACGGCCCGACCACCGTGCTCGCGCTCGGCCTCTGGATCCGCGTCGGCAAGCAGTCCGCGGCTGGCGGCGGCACCACTTGGCTGAAGGTGGCCTTCGTCGTCTGGCTCGTCGGCCTGATCGGCAGCGCCTTCGCGATTTTCAAGAAGTGAGGGCGGGCGCGCCGAGCGGCTTTGGCGACAAGCGTGTCTGTCCGGTGCGACGATCCTCCGTTCGATGGGTGGCAATCGGCCCGAGCCGAAATTTCAAACGCACCGGTCACTGCTGAACGAATCACTCTGACAGAAGGGTCGTTCGCCAGGCCGCCTGCTCGCAGGCGCTTCTCCGTCCACCCGCACCGCCTCGTTCGCCCGTCCGTCCGAGATCCCAGAAAGCGCCCGCTAGCGGGCGGCCTACGACGCTATCGCCACGGTTTCGGTGAACGTATCTTAAGCCCGCCGGGAACCCGCTTGCGTCCGCCTAACTCCGACGCCTAACCCTCTCGCAACCGTCTTTGATCGACTGCTCGATGACCTCGCCTTCCGGACCGCTCCATACCCCGGCGGTGCGGTCCAGTGCCGCCAACCGCTCGTCGCGGGTCGCCTCGCGCAAGCTGCGGATGTAGCTGGCCGCCTCCTCCAGCTTCGGCGGTGGCAGCGTGCGCAGCTCCTCGACGATGCTTTCCAAGGTGGTCATGGCACAAAAGCTATAGGCCAGCCGTCTCGTCGGCAAGCCCGGCCTCTCGCTCGTCCTCCTCACCGGCGAGGGTTCGATCCGCCGCTTCGTGGCCCACCGCGCTGGCACGTGAGTAGCTGACCGGGACGCGACGCCAGTCACCGGCGGACCCTGTCGGTCCGCCGTCCGCCTCCCTCCTCCGCCCATGTCCTCTCCCCGCCTGCTCCGCGCGGCCCGGTTCGCCGCGCTGCTGTCCTCGTCCGTGGCCGCGTTCGCCGCGGCCCCGATCAAACCCGACCACTTCCTCGGTGCCAAACCGGCCAACATGATCTGGGGGTACTTTTGGGCGGAGACGCCGCCCGTTCTCACCGTGAAGAGCGGCGCGATCGTCGAGATCGACACCATGGACCTCACGGGCATCACGCTCGAGGACCCGGAGAAGTTCTTCAAAGAGCACAACCTCCCGCTCGATCAGCCGGGGATCAAAGACCTCATCGCAATCAAGCAGGGCGTGAAGCCGACCGGGATCCGCGGGCACATGATGACGGGCCCCATCTTCATCGAGGGCGCGCAGCCCGGCGACACGCTGGAGGTGCGCGTGCTCGACGTGAAAACCCGCGTGCCCTACGCGATGAACATGATGCGGCCCGGCGGCGGCGGCATCCCGGACCTCGTCCCGCGCCCCTACGGCAAATACATCCCGCTCGACCTGGAGCGCCAGGTGGCGCTCTTCACCGACCGCATCACCGTGCCGCTCGCCCCGTTTCAGGGCGTGATGGCCGTGGCCCCGGTGGCCGACCGCGGCAAGCTGCCCTCCGGCCCGCCCTACGCCGACATCGGCGGCAATTTCGACAACCGGCACCTCGGCAAGGGCGCGACGGTGTATTTCCCCGTGCAGGTGCCCGGCGCGCTTTTCCACGTGGGCGATCCCCACGCCGTGCAGGGCGACGGCGAGGTCGACGGCGGCGCGGCGGAATCGTCGAACACGGTGATCCTGCAGTTTTTCCTGCGAAAAGACCTCCACCTCACGGCCGTCCGCGCGGAGACGCCCACGCACTACATCATCATGGGCCTCGACGTGGAGCTGAGCCGCGCGATGCACAAGGCCATCGCCGGCTCGGTGGAGTTTCTGAAGGAGACGCAGGGCCTCGACTTCTTCAACGCGCTCTCGCTCTGCAGCGTCGGCGTGGACTACCGCGTGACCCAGGTGGTGGACAACACGAAGGGCATCCACGCGATGATCCCGAAGGCGTATTTCACGAGCGACAAGCCCGCGGAGCCGTACTGGTACAAGCCCGACGCGACGTATGTGACGGCGCGGTAGGGTGGACGCACCACCGCTCGTTCACACGAGCGGCTACCGCAGACCCGTCGGAAAGGAAACCTAACCGGCGCGCGCCGGCGGCGCGACGAGCGCGAAGGCCGCGGGACGTGAGGCCGCGAAATCGGTGACGGCCTGCAGGGTCGTCGAGGCGATGGTCGTGAGCGCCTCGTTGGTGAAGAAGGCCTGGTGGCCGGTGATCAGGACGTTCGGCAGCGTGAGCAGGCGCGAAAAGACATCGTCGGCGATCAGGCGGTTCGAGCGGTCCTCATAAAAGAGATCCGCCTCGTCCTCGTATACGTCGAGGCCGAGGTAGCCGATTTTCCCGGCGAGGAGCGCCTCGACCACAGCGGCGGTGTCGACCAGCGCGCCGCGGCTCGTGTTGATGAGCATCACGCCCCGTTTCATCCGCGCGATGGTCGCGGCGTTGATCAGGTGGCGCGTGGTCGGCGTGAGCGGGCAGTGCAGCGACACGACGTCGGCCGCGGCGAGCATCTCGTCGAGCGGGACGACGGTGACGATGGACTTCAGGCCCTCGGCCAGCGGCATCGGGTCCACGGCGAGCACGCGGCAGCCGAAGCCGTGGAGGATGTGCGCGACGCAGTCGCCGATCTTGCCGAGGCCCACGAGGCCGACGGTCTTGCCGTGGAGGTCGAAGCCGAGGAGGCCGTCGATGGAGAAGTTGCCTTCGCGCACGCGGTTGTAGGCGCGGTAGATCTGGCGGTTCAGCGCGAGGATGAGCGCCACCGTGTGCTCCGCCACGGCGTGCGGCGAATACACCGGCACATGCACGACGGCGAGGCCCAGACGCTTGGCGGCGACAAGATCGACGTGGTTGTAACCGGCCGAGCGCAGGGCGATCAGGCGCGTGCCGCCCCCGGCGAGGGTCGTGAGGACCGCGGCGTCGAGCTGGTCGTTCACAAAGGCGCACACGGCGGCGCTGCCGCGGGCGAGGGGCGCGGTGGCGGCGGTCAGCCGCGGTTCGAGGTAGGTGATGGTGTGGTGGGCGGAGGCGTTGGCGGCCTCGAAAAACCGGCGGTCGTAGGGCTTGGTGCTGAAGAAGGCGACGTTCACGGCCGGGAGCCTGGCCCCCGGAGGGGCGCACCACGACAATTTTTGCGCCAGAGGTCGCAAATCATGCGCAGCGGGGGGCAGTCCGCCGTGCGATACTGGCGACCACCACCACCACCATGATCACACCCCATGAACCTCTTCCGTCTCCCGCGGTGTCCCTCGATCTCGATCTGATCCGGAAACACTCGATTCCCGGTCCGCGCTACACGTCCTATCCGCCCGCCACCAAGTTCACCGCCGACCAGGAGTCCTACGAGCTGGAGGACGCCATCGACGAGGACAACCGCGCCGGGTCCGGCCCGATCTCCCTCTATTTCCACCTCCCGTTCTGCGAGACGCGCTGCTGGTTCTGCGGCTGCAACACCGTGATCACGAAGCGCCGCGCCTCGGCGGGCGAATACCTCGACGACCTCGCGCGCGAGATGCGCCTGACGGCCGCGCGGATGGACACCAGCCGGCCGGTCACCCAGATCCACTTCGGCGGCGGCACGCCCACGTTTTTCCCGCCGGAGGAACTCCGCCGGCTCGGCGCGCTGATCAGCGAAATCTTCCCGAACCGCGAGGACGGCTGCGAATTCAGCGTCGAGATCGACCCGCGCCGGCTGACGCTGGAGCACGTCGAGGCCCTGCGCGACATCGGGGCCAACCGCGCGTCGCTCGGCGTGCAGGACACCAACCCCCGGGTGCAGCTCGCGATCCACCGCCACCAGCCGCACTACATGAACGAGCGGGCCTTCGCCTGGCTCCGCGCCAACGGCTTCCGCTCGATCAATGTCGACCTGATCTTCGGCCTGCCGCTGCAGACCCCCGAGACATTTACCAAGACGATCGACGACGTGCTCGGCCTCGATCCGGACCGCCTCTCCGTTTTCAGCTACGCGCACGTGCCGTGGATCAAGCCCGCGCAAAAGATCTTCGACGACCGCGAGCAGCTCCCCGACGCCGAGCAGAAGCTGGCGATGTTTGCCGCCGCCCATGTGAAGCTGACCGGCGCGGGCTACATCGACGTCGGCCTCGACCACTTCGCCAAGCCCGGCGACGAACTCGCCATCGCCCTCCGCCAGGGCACGCTGCACCGGAATTTCCAGGGCTATAGCACCCGCGGCGGCGCCTCGCTCTACTCGTTCGGCGTCTCGTCGATCTCCTCGACCGGCGACTCGTACCGCCAGAATCTCAAGACCCTCGAAGAATGGCGCGCGGCCCTCGACGCGGGCCGGCTCCCCACCGAGCGCGGCCTGCGCCTGAGCGACGAGGACCTCCGCCGCCGCGAGATCATCATGCGGCTGATGTGCGACCGCCGCCTGGACTTCGACGCGCTCACGCGTTCGCTGCGCGTCGATTTCCGCAAGCGTTACGCCGCCGAGATCGCCTCCCTCGCCGACCTCGAGGCCGATGGCATCGTGGTCTGCACACCCGACACGGTGACGGTCACGGCGCTCGGCGCCCCGCTCCTGCGCGTCGTTGCGATGCGCTTCGACCCGACCCTCACCGCCGGCGCCACGCAGCACTCGCGCACCATCTGACGGGACCCGGAGGAGACCCGGCCGGGCGCCCGGCCGGGCAACGCATGCGTGGAAATTACCAACGCATGCGGAGCAGGGGCCGGGGAGCGGGAGCATAGTGGCGACCACCCCGTACCCCATGGACCTCGCGACCAGTTATCTGGGACTGTCGCTGCCCAGTCCCTTTATCGTCGGCTCGTCGCCGTTGTGCGACGATGTCAACGTCGCGCGGAAGCTGGAGGACTGTGGCGCGGCCGCCGTGACGATGCGGTCCCTGTTCGAGGAGCAGCTCACGGGCGAGCGCCCGCCCGCCTCCCGCGGCGCAGGGTATGCCGGCGAGGGCGAGGCGCAGTTCCCGGAGTTTGCCGACTACCAGTTTTCCCCCGACCAGTACCTGCGCCAGGTCGGACGCCTGAAGCGCAGCCTCACCATCCCCGTCATCGCCTCGCTGAACAGCCGGCAGGCGGGCACGTGGATCGGCTTCGCCCGGCGCCTGGAAGAGGCGGGGGCCGATGCGATCGAGCTCAACTGCTATCACGTCATCACTGACCCGGCGGCCGCCGCCGACGAGGCGGAGACCGAGATGCTGGAGGCCGCCGGCGCGCTCGCCGCCTCGGTCAGCCTCCCGATCGCGGTGAAGCTCTCGCCGTTCCACGCCTCCGTTGCCCAGCTGGCGATCGCGCTGGAACTGGCCGGGGCGGCCGGGATCGTGGTGTTCAACCGCTTCTACCAGCCCGACGTGGACATCGACGAGCTGAAGATCCACCCGGTGCTGCGGCTCTCGGACTCCGGCGAACTTCTGCTCCGGCTGCGGTGGCTGGCGATCCTCTCCCCGCACCTCCGCTGCTCGCTGGCCGTGACCGGGGGCGTCCACACCGCCGCGGACGCCGTCAAGGCCCTGCTCACCGGCGCCGATGCCCTGCAGCTCGTATCCGTTTTGCTGCGACACGGCCCGCATGCGCTCGGCACGCTGCGCCAGGGCCTCGAGCACTGGATGCGCGAGCACCGCTTCGCGGGCGTCGGGGAGTTTCGCGGCCGGCTGAACCTCCGGAACTGCCACGACCCCGCCGCCCTCGAACGCGCCAACTACCTCCGCGTGCTGCAGAGTTGGTCGGAGTGATCGCAGTGGCGGTCCGTGGATTGCCGCTCACATGGTTCGGGATCTGCCGCGCGCCGGCGGGGGCGTCGGCAAACGCGCCCGGGGCGCGCGCCCTTCGCTCACGGCGCCGGCACGTGGTCCAGGAGCAGGACAATCGGGGCGGAGGAATTTTTCCGATTTTCCTCGATCACCCGGTCCGCCGCCCGGTGGAGCATCGGCGCGAGCGCCGGATAATTCTTCGCGGCGGTCGTGTAGTGCCACAGATCGTCGCCGGTCTGTGCTCCGCAGCGCGCGAGCGTCTCGTAGGCCATCACGACGTAGATGGAGTACATCAGCGACTGCTCACGTTTCAGTTCGCTGTCGAACCCGCCCTCCGGGGTCTGCTGGACGGCGAGGAACCGGCGGGCGTTCTCGACCATGGGCCGCACGTGCTGGCGCTCGCCAAGGTACAGGGAGCAGGCGGCCACCTGCGCGGCATACCAGACGCCGTGGTTGTTGGTCGCACGACCCTCGGTCTGGCCAAACTTGCTCTCGAGCAGCCAGGCAACATAGCCGGAGATCCAGCCGCGGAGCGCGGCCTCGTCCGCAGGCGTCCAGGTCTTCGCGGTGGCGAGCAGTTTGACGTGGTCGAACAGGCCGATCAGCGCCACGCCCTCGATGATGCCGATCGGCATGCCGTCATGCACGCCCGGCTGCGCGGAGGCGTAGTTCAGGTGGGGATTCATCCGGGTGGCCGGGTCGATGAACCAGACGCGGAGCAGTTGCGCCGCCTTGGCGGCGTAGCGCTCGTCCCGGGCATAGAACCAGGCGAGGGCGAGCGTCTGGATGCGGTGCAGCGTGAGATTATAGCGGGCCTTGTCGTAGCCGGGACCCGCGGCGACGGGATTGGCCGGGCCATCGCGCCGGATCCACGGCATGCCGTCGGGGGTCTTGGGGTTGGCCCATGCGAGTTTGCCGATCGCGAAGAAATCGTGCTTGTCGCCCGAGGCAGCACAGCCGGACTTGTCCATCACGCTGAGCGGCGTGGCGGAGAGCAGGGCATCGGCGGTGCGGAGGAGTTCGGCCTTGGCGGCGCGCAGCGCCGGAGCGGCCTGACCCGAATCGAGCGCGGCGCGCAGGTGGTCCAGTCCCTCGGCGTCGAAACTCGCGGTGAACGGAGCGCCGGGGGCCGCCGCCGCGGCCGAGGCGCTCTCGGCCGCCACGGCGGCAGCAGGGAGGACGAGGGCAAACGCCAGCAGCAAGGACGAGGTCCGGCGGGGAATTTTCATGGGCGGTTTCGGTTTGAGTCGTGACTGCTTCGGCAGCTTCTCATTCAAGCGCACATGTTGTTGGATCACGTCCAGTCTGGTCGCACCACTCACCGATTTTGACGACCCGCCCCGGGTCCGGGCGGGAGGTCGGAAGCCGGCAGGGCGCGCACGATGTGCTCCGCCGCGGCCTTCGCCAGCCGCCGGCCCGACTCGATGCAGTTGGCCAGCGAGATGCCGTCGCGGGCGTTGCCGCCGATCAGGAGGCCCGGGGCGCCGGCCTGCACGGCGTCGATCGCGGACTTGAAGCGCTGGTAGCCGAGCGTGTACTGCGGGATCGCGCGCGGCCAGCGTTGCACATGGGTGAACACGGGGGCGCCCTTCGCGCCGAACAGGCCGGCCAGCTCGCCCTGCACGACCCGGAGCAATTCCGCCTCGTCGAGCCGCGCGAGCTGCGGGTCGCGCATGCCGCCGACAAAGGTCGTGAGGCCCACGCACCCCTCGGGCGCGCGGCCGGGAAACAGCGTGCTCGAAAACAGCGTGCCCAGAATCTGGCGACGCTCGACCTGCGGCACCAGCACGCCGAAGCCGTCGAGCGGATGCGCCACCTGCTCCCGCCTGAAACCCGTGAACACCGAGGCGACGGGCGGATGCTCGATCTCGCGCAGGATGGCCAGGCCGTCGCCCGCGGGGACGTTTTCGAATTTGAGGGCCGCGAGCGCCCCGGCCGGCAGCGCGCACACCACGGCGGCGAAGGTCTCCGCGCCCCGCGTGCCCGCGGCGTCAAACGTCACCCGCCAGCCGTCGGGCACCCGCCCCACGGAGGCCACCGCGTGGTTGAGCCGCACGGCGCCGCCGAGCGCGCGGGCCAGCGCGAGCGGCATCTCGGGGAGGCCGTCGGGGAAGGAAAAGATGCGCCCTTTCGGGCCGCCGCTGGTGTTGCGCCGCGCCAGCGCGCCGCGGATGAGCGAACCATGCGCCTGCTCCAGCGCGTGCAGCTTCGGAAACGCGTGCCGCACCGACAGCAGCGCCGGGTCGCCCGCGTACACGCCGCCGACAAAGGGATTGATCGCGTAGTCGAGAAACTCCCGCCCGAGGCGCCGCAGCACGAAGTCCGCCACGCTTTCCTCGGCGTCCGCCGGGCTGCGGCCCCGGAACGGCTCGCCCAGCAGCCCGAGCTTCGCGCGCCAGGAGAACAGCTTGGTGCCGACAAAGCCCCCCGGCGACGTCGGCATCGCGACCAGTTGTCCGTCGCGCACGATGTAGCGCTGTTTCGCCGCCGGGGCGGCGTACAGCCGGCGCGGCCCGAGCCCGATCTCGTCGATGAAGGCGGCGACCTCCGGCGAACCCTCCAGCAGGGAATTGGGCCCCAGTTCGTGCAGCCAGCCGTCACGCCGCACGACGCCGATGGCCCCGCCGACCCGGTCCGACTGCTCGAACACCACCGGCGCCAGGCCCGCGCGCCGCAACGTCCAGGCCGCCGTCAGCCCCGTGATGCCGCCACCGAGGATGGCGATGCGGGCGGGAGCGGAGGCGGTCGGTGGCGAGTCCATGGGAGGGGAGAGAATGAGCTGTGGCAGAATTCGGCGGGCGATGCACGAGCGTAGTCGCTCCGGCGCGGCGACGCCTCGCATGGCTTGCCACAGGCTGCGCACGCGTTGCGGGAGCGGGCCGAAGGGGCTGAACTAGGGATTGCGCACGCCCGCCGCGTGTCCTTCATGGCGGCAGACATGCACGCCGACAACTCATTCGACACCGTGGAGGAGGCCATCGCCGCCGTCGCCGCCGGCCAGCTTGTGGTCGTGTCCGACGATGCCGACCGCGAAAACGAGGGCGACCTCATCATGGCCGCCTCCAAGGCCACGCCCGAGACCGTCAACATGATGATCCGCTACGGCAGCGGCATCGTGTGCGTGCCGATGCTGGGCGGCCAGCTCGACCGCCTCTCGCTCGGACCCATGGTCGCCCGCAACCGCGAGGTGCAGCGCACGGACTTCGCGGTCAGCGTCGATGCCAGCGCGGGCATTTCCACCGGCGTGAGCGCCTACGACCGCTTCGTGACCATCAAGCTTCTGGCCGATGCGGATACGAAGGCCGAGCAGCTCGTCCAGCCGGGGCACGTCTTTCCCCTCCGCGCCAAGCCCGGCGGCGTCCTGGAGCGCGCCGGCCACACCGAGGCCGCCGTCGACCTCGCGCTCCTCGCGGGCCTGCCGCCGGCCGGCGTCCTGTGCGAACTCGTCAACGAGGACGGCTCGATGCAGCGGATGCCCCAGCTCGTGGAGTTCAAAAAGCGCTTCGGCCTGAAGATGATCTCCGTCGAGCAGCTCATCGCCTACCGCCTGCGGCGCGAGAGCCTCATCCGCAAGGTCGGCGAGAACGACTTCCCCACCGAATTCGGCCCGTTCAAGGTGCACGTCTTCCAAAGCTGGATCGACAAGCGCAACCACCTCGCACTCACGCTCGGCCAGTTCGACGCGGCCAAGCCGGTGCTCGTGCGCGTGCACACCGCAAATATCCTGAACGACGTGTTCCGCACCCGGGGCGGCGCCGGCGGCAAGGACGTGCTCGCCACCTGCCTGCGCGCCATCGCCGCCGAGGGCGCCGGGGCCGTCCTCTACATGCAGCCGGCCAACCGCGAGGAGGCCCTGCTCCGCCAGGTCACCCCCGGGGCCGGCGATGCCGTGGCCGGCATGGACCTGCGCGACTACGGCATCGGGGCGCAGATCCTCCGCAGCCTCGGCCTGACCAAGATCCGGCTGCTCACCCAACACCCGCGCAAGCTCGTCGGGCTGGACGGCTACGGCGTCGAACTGGTCGAACAGATTGATCTTTCTAAAGTGGCGGCACCTTGATCCGAATGGGAAAGGCGTACGTAGCGGGCCCGATTCCGTTATGACACGGTGCGCACAACTACTCACTTTCCCACCACCCAATCCGTATTACTCCCCTACCATCGCAGACTTGCGCAGCCGGTAGATTTACTGCTCAGTCCGTCGCGTCTGGCGTTTCGTCCAAGCACGTGGCTAAAAGGCAACCCCTTGCCGGGTGACGCTCTCGGAGTTTGCGCCGGTCTCCAATCACTATGAAAAAAACCATCAACGTCGGTGTCGTCGGCTGTGGCTACTGGGGCCCCAACTTGATCCGCAATGTCCGGTCGCTGTCCGACTGCCGCATGA
>JAPLTR010000478.1 GCA_026398065.1 Verrucomicrobiota bacterium
GCGGCTCGCGGCTCCGCTCTGGCTGGAGCAGGCCTGCGTGGGCTGGTGGCGGGCCCGTGCCGACCCTGCGCAATGGGACGCGCTCAAGCAGGCCTCCGCGCGGCTCGCGCCGCCCGCCCTGACGGATTTGCTCGAATGGCAGCGGGGGAGGGAGGAGCCGCCTGCGCTGGTCATCGGCTCGGTTTGGTTGCTGGCCTTCCTGCAGGGCGAGTCGTCGCGCGCGGGCGAATGGCCGGCGCTCCTCCACCGGCTCCTCGGTGGCGAGGCTCCGCTGCCGGCGCTGGTCGCCACGTACCCGGGACGCTTGGCGAACGACTCCGATCGCGAGCTGTGGTGGCAGACCGGGTGGCATCATCTGCGCACCGCGCGGGTCCTGCCGGGGCTCGAGGCTGGGGAGTCGCGCGCGGAGCTGGCGGCGTTTTCCCGGTTCGTGTTCCTGCGCGACAGCCAGGATGTCGTAGTGCCCCTGCGCGATGTGCTGGCCCGGACGGGCGATCCGGACGTGAGTGCCGAATTGCAGCGGCGCAGTGCGGCGCTGAACCGCGTCCTTCCCCTGCTGCACCCCTTCTACCGCAATGCCGGGCTCTCGCTGGTTGAGGCCCTGTCCGCCCGCGGACCGACCGCGGCGAAGCGCGAAACCCTCTGCGCGGCCTTCGAGCAGGACTGGAGCGACGCGACCGAACTGGAATCCGCCAGCACCGCCGCCCTCGACGCGCTGGAGCGCAAAACCGCTTTTTCACCCAATAAGTGAAAATCCCGCCGGGTCTCCGCGGGGTGGAACGTGCTAAGGTCTTGCTCAGCGGAGCGCCGGACCGAAAACTTTGCCGGTGTCCAAAAGCTTCAAGAACATCAGCGTCGTGGCCTCCGCCACCATGGTGTCGCGCGTGCTCGGGCTGGGGCGCGACATGCTGGTGACGGCGGCGTTTGGCACCTCGGCCCTCGCCTCGGCATTCTACACGGCGTTCACGCTGCCCAATCTTTTCCGGCGCCTCCTGGGCGAGGGCGCGCTCACCGCCGCGCTCGTGCCGACGCTGCATGAGGAGCTGAAGGAGCGCGAGCGGGCCGGGGCCTTCGCCCTCGTAAACCAGGTCGCGAGCTGGCTGTTTGTCGCGACGGGCACGATTGTAATCCTTTCGATGGCGGTGCTGCTGCAGGCCAAGCCGATCGCTGCGGCGGCGCAGGGCTGGGGCGTGGAAGCGGACACGGTGCGGCGCTGGCTGCAGGCGGCCGACCTCGCGGTCCTGCTGTTTCCCTACCTCGTCTGCGTGTGCCTCGCGGCGGCGTTCAGCGCCGCGTTGCAAACGCTGCAGCGCTTTCTCGAGCCGGCGCTGTCGCCGATCTGGCTCAACCTCTCGATGATCGGGCTGCTCGGCGGCGCGGTTTACGCCGGTTGGTCGTCGACCGCGGAGGGGCGGATGCTGTGGCTGTGCGGCGGCGCGTTGCTCGGCGGCTTCCTGCAGATGGCGGTGCCGGCGGCGGCATTGATGCGCGAGGGCTGGCGGCCGCGCTTCGACCTCTCGGTGGGCGACGGCCTGCGGCAGATCGCGCGGCTCATGGGGCCGACGGTGTTCGGCTCGGCGATCTATCTGATCAACATGGCGGTCTCGCGGCTCGTGGGCCTTTCGCTCAACGACTCCGCCGTCACCGTGCTCAACCTCGCCACCCGCCTGATGGAGCTGCCCATCGGGGTGTTCGCCGTCGCGATCTCGACCGTGGTGTTTCCCTTGATCGCGAAATACGCGGCCGCCGGCGACTGGGGCAACCTCGCGACCGCGTATCGCAAGGGCATGCGCCTGATCCTCGTGATCAATGTCCCCGCCGCCTTCGGCCTCACCGTGCTCGCGGTGCCGATCATTCGGCTCCTGTTCCAGCGCGGTGCGTTTTCCGCGGCGGACACCGCCCTGATGCAGCCGGTGCTGGCGGTGTACGCGCTCGGCCTGCCGTTCTTCTCCTTCGTGAATCTCGTGCTGCGGGCCTTCTACGCGCAGAAGGACACCGTCACGCCCGTGCGCGCGGCCCTGCTCAGTTTCGTCGTGAACCTCGCGCTGAGCCTCGCGCTGATGGGCCCGCTCGGCACCATCGGCCTCGCCCTCGCGGGCAACGTCGCGATCGTCGTGCAGGCGTGGTATCTCCAGCGCGCGCTCACGAAAAAACACCACGGCATGCGCTTCGACCACCTCGCGCGCGACCTCGCCAAGGTCATCGGGGCCAGCGTCGTCATGGCCGCGGTCGTCGGGGCAGGGTGGTGGGCCTGGGCCCGCGCCGTGCCGCCGACCAAGCCGATGGACGCCATCGCGCTGGCTCTGTTGATCGCCGTCGGCGTGGCCGTCTATGGCGGACTCATGTGGGTCCTGAAGATCGAGGGCCGCGACGATCTCGCCGCGGTAATCGCGAAGGTGCGCGGCAAACTGAACGGCAATTCTTCCCGGCGATGAAACTGAAACCCGATTGGTTCCTGCTTGGCATGATTGCGGCGACCGCGCTCGCGTGGGCTTTTCCGACGCCCGGTGCGGCGGGCGGCTGGCTGCATCCGGAGCTGCTCACCAAGGCCGGCGTCGCGTTGATTTTTTTCCTGCACGGCGTCGCGCTCTCCTTCGCCGCGCTGAAGGCCGGCACGCTGCGCTGGCCGCTGCACCTCCTCGTGCAGAGCAGCACGTTTCTCCTCTTCCCCGTGCTCGGGCTCCTGCTCAATGCCGCGCTGGGCGACGCCGTCTCGCCCGAGCTGAAGCTGGGCCTTTTCTTCCTCTGCGCGCTGCCGTCGACCGTGTCGTCCTCGGTCGCGATGACCGCCGCCGCCCACGGCAATGTCGCGGGCGCCGTCTTCAACGCCACGCTGTCCAGCCTCCTCGGCGTTTTCCTCACGCCGCTCTGGATCGCCTTTGTCCTGAAATCGGGTGGCGCGTCGCAACCCATCGGCCCCGTGATCCTCGACCTCATCCGCTGGCTCGTGCTGCCGCTCGCGGTCGGGCAGGTCTGCCGCCCCTGGCTCGGTGCCTGGGCGCAGCGCAACAAACCGCGCATCAACCTCGTCGACCGCGGCACCATCCTCCTGCTCGTTTACACCTCGTTCTGCGACTCCTTCAAGGAAGGCGTGTGGTCCGGGCACGGCAGCGGACAGATCTGGCTGATCGCCGGCATCG
>JAPLTR010000371.1 GCA_026398065.1 Verrucomicrobiota bacterium
TGCAACGCGAGGCGATCGCAATCCGGCGCAAGGTTCTCGCGCCCGACCATCCCTCGATTGCCGTGGCCCTCATCAACCTTTCCTCACAACTCCGGATCCAGCGGAAATTGACGGAGGCCGAGTCCGTGGCGCGCGAGGCGCTGGCGATCCGGCTGAAAGTCTATGGCGAAGCACATCCGGACGTAGGTGCCACCTACCATCTGCTGGGCAATGTCTCGATCGACCAAACCAAGTGGGGGCAGGCTTCGGAGTTTTACCGGAAAGCGATCGCCATTGAGAGCCCCCGGGGGATCAAAAACACTATCCCCAGCGTCGGCGCCCGGCACGGCCTGGCCGTGGCGCTGCGCATGCAGGGCCAGTTGGGGGAGGCGGAATCCCTGCAGCGCGACACCTTCGACTTCGCGCGCAAAACCTGGGGCAACGATGGCAAAAATATCTCAGCCATTCTCTACGAACTCGTGGAAATCCTGATGGCGGAAAGGAAATTCACCGCGATCGAGGAACTCCTGGCCGAGTGTATGCCGACCGACTACTCTGTCCGGCCAGTCGAAAAATCCATCTATCCCAACATCCAGGGGCGTTACCTGGCGCGGCGCGGACGGTGGGCCGCCGCCTCCGCCTCCGTGAAACTCGCGCTCAGCTTGAATCCGGAGGAAAGCGAGGATGGGCTTGGTTTGCCTGCTGCTGCCCTCGACAACGGAAAAAATCGCGCTGATCGCCGCGCTGGTCCGCGGGCCGAAGCGTGCGGGATTGGACGCGGGAAACGCGCGGGCCTTCGATCGCTACGACGCGCTCATGGCTTATCGCACGGGAGATTTTTCGGCGGCGGCTGACTCTGCCCGGCACGCGCTGAAGGACGACGGTCCGCACGTCCTCGCCACCGCTTGGGCAATTCTCGCCATGGCTGAGTTCCGGCTAAACAAACCGGCCGAGGCGGCGGTGGCTTTGGCGAAAGGTCACGATCTGATGAAACCTGAACCGGGCCCGCCGACTGCCGATGATGTCAGTCCCGACTTTCGCGGGTGGATTTGGGCGCAAACCCTGCTCACCGAAGCCGATCACCTGCTCGCGGGGAATTCGGCCAGGCCCTGATCGATTCCCCGCCTCCGTCCCCCTCTCCCGACCATGAGCGACGCCACCCTCCTGATAACGGCTGTGCGGCAAGGCGACACCGGCGCGGCCGCTCGATTGCTTGCCGTGGTTTACGATGAGCTGCGAAAGCTGGCTGCCAGCAAGATGGCGCGCGAGGCGCCGGGCCAGACGCTTCAACCCACCGCGCTCGTGCACGAGGCCTGGCTGCGCCTGGTGGGGGCGCAAAACCCGAGCTTTGCGAACCGCGCTCACTTCTTCTCCGCCGCCGCCGAGGCGATGCGCCGCATCCTCATTGACCGCGCGCGGCGCAAGCTGGCGGTGCGCCACGGTGGCTTGCAGCATCGCGCGGACTGGGCGGAAGACGCTTTCGTCGCGCCCGGCCCCGACGAACAAATCCTGGCCGTGCACGACGCCCTCGAGTTGCTGGCGCGGGAGTATCCCCTTCAGGCCGAAGTCGTGAAGCTCCGCTATTTCGCCGGCATGACCAACGACGAAGCCGCGGCGGTCCTCGGGGTGGCGGAGTCCTCGGTCCGCAATTACTGGACATTCGCGCGCAGCTGGCTTTTCGACGCGATCAAGCAGGGACGGAAAACTTAAGACCGTTTGGTCGAAAAAGGCGGAGAAGCGCAAAAAAAGATCGTAGCCATAACCGCTCACGACCCGGAGCGCCGCCGCCCGCTCCGTTTCCCGGAGGTTTGCGCTGCCTGCGCCTTTTGCGGCAGGTCCGAGCCAGGGCCGGATATTCTTCGAAATAATTTCGTCCGCTTAGCGTTTTCGCCGGACGACCACGCATTGGGTTGTGCGGGCCAAATGGCCTCCATGAAACCCAATGAAAACGATCACCACGACCGACGGCACGAAACTCTACTACAAGGACTGGGGCTCCGGGCAGCCCGTGGTCTTCAGTCATGGCTGGCCCCTCAGCGCAGATGCGTTCGAGGACCAGATGTTCTTCCTCGCTTCCCACGGTTTCCGCTGCATTGCGCACGACCGGCGCGGACACGGCCGTTCCGACCAGCCCTGGCAGGGCAACGACATGGACACCTACGCCGACGATCTCGCGGCACTGGTGCATCAGCTCGACCTGAGAAACGCGATCCACGTCGGCCACTCGACCGGCGGCGGCGAGGTCGTCCGCTACATCGGCCGTCACGGTTCAAAGCGCGTCGCCAAGGCCGTCCTTATCGGCGCGATACCCCCGGTCATGGTGAAGAAAGAGAGCAATCCCGGCGGCACGCCGATCGAAGCCTTCAATGCCATTCGCGCGGGCGTGCTCGCCGATCGGGCCCAGTTCTTTTCGGACCTCACGATCCCGTTCTTCGGATACAACCGGCCGGGCGCGAAGATCTCGGAAGGTGTCCGCGCGTCCTTCACGCACCAGGGAATGCTCGCCGGCTTCCCGGCGGCGTACGCGGATCTGCTCGCCTTCTGCCGATCTTAAAAGCCGACGCTCCCCACCCATGAAATCCCACCGCACTCTCCCGGCTTTGGCCCTTTTGGTCTGCTTCCTCCTCAACCATCTCACGGCCGCCGAACCCGACCGCGCGCCGGAGGATCCGAACCTCGTGTGGACCCCTGCGCAGGTTGTCCTCGTTTCCCAGCAAGTGGCTCCGGGTGTGTTCGCCGTCTTTCCCGATGATTCTGCCGTGAAAAATACGGGCGGAGTTCCCTCGGCGACTTCGGGAGGATTCGTGATCGGCGAGAACGGAGTGCTCGTCGTCGACACGATGTTGAATCGCCGGCTCGCAAACCAACTGCTGGCGCTCATCCGTGCACAGACCCCGAAGCCGATCTTGTATGTGGTGAACACGAGCTACCACGGTGATCACTCCTACGGAAACCAGTTCTTTCCCGCCGGCGTGCAGATTGTCCAGCACGTCGCGACTCAGGCCTACATCCAGTCCCACTTCGCGGCGGACGTAGCGTTCATGATGACGTATTTCGGGCGCAACTCCGGCATGGATGAACTGAAGCCGCAGCCCGCGCAAATCATGCTGCCTGACGGGGCCAACGTAATTTTCGATCTCGGTGGGAAACGGGTGAATGTCCGGCACCTCGGCTTCGCCCAGACAGAGGGCGACCTCTTCGTATGGCTGCCGGGAGAAAAAGTTCTCTTCACCGGTAATCCCGTCATTTCGATTTCGCCGTCTTTGCCGTGGCTGCTCGATGGAAAGTCGGAGCAGTCTCTGGCCACGATGCGCCGGTTGCGCGCTCTTGTGACCGACGACGCCATCATCGTGCCCGGCCATGGTCGGCCGGCCGGTGTTGAGATGATCGATTATCCCATCGGTTACCTCGCGGAGTTGCGCAGTCAGGTTCGCGCCGCGATCGACGCCAAGCTCACCGAAGCGGAAACCGCGACGAAGCTCGCCGAATCCATGAAGCGCTACAGCGGCTACAAGATTTTCCCATGGGTCCACTCCCAAGTGAATGTGCCCAAGACCTACCAGGAAATGAAAGCCACGCCCTGAACGGACGATCCCTTTCGTCGCAACCGAATTTTCCTATGAACCCATATCACAAGCTCTACACCCCCGCCGACGCCGCCGTCGTTTTCATCGACCACCAACCGCAGATGATCTTCGGCGTCGCCAACGCCGATCGCGCCACGCTCATCAACAACGTCACGCTCCTCGCCAGGGTCGCGAAGGAGTTCGGCGTCCCGACCGTCCTCACCGCGGTCGAAACCGAATCGTTCAGCGGCTACGTCTGGCCACAGTTGCTCGACGTCTTCCCCGGCCAGGCGGTCGTGGAACGCTCCTCGATGAACTCGTGGGATGACGCCGGCTTCCGCCAGGCCATCGAGGCGACCGGCCGGAAGAATATCATCCTCACCGGCCTCTGGACCGAGGTGTGCGTCACGTGGCCGGCCATCGAAATGCTCGGCGCGGGATACAACGTTTACGTCGTCGAGGACTGCTGTGGTGCGACCTCGCCCGCCGCGCAGGAGGCGGCGCTCTCGCGCATGGTCCAGGCCGGCGCGATCCGACTCACCACCATCGCGGCGTTGCTGGAGTTCCAGCGCGATTGGAAGGATAAGACGCACTACAATGCGCTCATGGGCCTGCTGAAACAACAGGCGGGCGCGTACGGCGTCGGCGTCGAATACGCCTATACGATGGTGCACAAGGCGCCGCAGTCCGCGCTGAAGCC
>JAPLTR010000940.1 GCA_026398065.1 Verrucomicrobiota bacterium
ATGCCCAGTCGGCAATTTAGCACGCCCGCTGGATCGCCTAGAAGTCGGACGTTTTGCAATGAGCCGTATTGAAGCTTCAACCACGCCGACAGGGTGCAAGTGACCACGAACGACGGTTAGTCACCATCGTGGTTGATAACGGCAGAATTCATCGAGACTTGAAGATCGCCCGCTCAGATTGTGGCACCTAAACATCTTAGCGGTCGCATGAGCCCAATTGAACCGAAAAAATCGCCCTACCCCCGCTCCTTATCCTGCCCGTAGTACGCGCCCGCGCCGTGTTTGCGGCCGAAGTGTTTGTCGAGGAGCTCGGGTTCGATGGGGCGCAGGCGGGGGGCGAGCTCCATCGTCATGAAGGCCATGTGGGCGATGCACTCCACCGCCACCGCGGCTTCCACGGCCTTGGCCGCCGTCGCGCCCCAGGTGAAGGGCGCGTGGCGGTTCACCAACACGCCGGGGTAGTCGAGCGGCTCGAGGTTGTCGGCGAGGAAGCGTTCGATAATCACCGAGCCGGTCTCCCATTCGTAGGCGCCTTCGATCTCCAGAGACGTGAGCTTCCGGGTGACGGGGATGTCGCCGTAAAAATAGTCCGCGTGCGTCGTGCCGAAGATCGGGATCGCCATGCCCGCCTGCGCGAACGCCGTGGCGTGCGAGGAGTGCGTGTGCACGATGCCGCCGACCTTCTTGAAGCCGAGGTAGAGGCGGCGGTGCGTGGGCGCGTCGGAGGAGGGCTTGAGGTCGCCCTCGACCTTCTTGCCGGCGAGGTCGACGAGCACCATGTCCGCCGGCGAGAGGGCCGCGTAGGCGACGCCGCTCGGCTTGATGGCGAAGATGCCCTTGCGCCGGTCGATCGCCGAGGCGTTGCCAAACGTGAGATTGATCAGGCCGTGCGCCGACAGGGCCAGGTTGGCCTCGTAGGCTTCGCGTTTGAGTTCGGTGAGCATGGAGGGATCAGGTGCGCAGACCCTGCGCGAGATGGTAGTAAACCTCGTTGGTGCGCAACGTCTGTTTGAACTCGGCGAGGCGCGTGTCGGCGTCGATCGTGACGAGCTCGATGCCGGCCATCGTCGCGTAATCCTCGAGGTGCTCGGTCGTGACCGCGTAGCTGTAGCCGGTGTGGTGCGCGCCGCCGGCGAGGATCCACGCGGCGCAGGCGGTCTTGAAATCGGGGCGGCACTCCCAGACGGCGCGGGCGACGGGGAGCTTGGGGAGCTTCGGCGTCTTGACGGCGTCGACCTCGTTGACGATGAGGCGGAACCGGTTGCCGAGATCGACGAGCGAGGCGTTGAGCGCGGGGCCGGCCGGGGCGTCGAACACGAGGCGCACGGGATCCTCCTTGCCCCCGATGCCGAGCGGGTGGATCTCCAGCGAGGGCTTGGTCGCCGCGATGCTCTCGCAGATCTCCAGCATGTGCGCGCCGAGGACCTGGTGGCCCTTCGGGGAAAGGTGGTACGTGTAGTCCTCCATGAAGGAGGTGCCGCCCTTGAGGCCGGCGCCGATTACCTTCATCGCGCGGAGGAGGGCCGCGGTCTTCCAGTCGCCCTCGGCGCCGAAGCCGTAGCCGTCGGCCATGAGGCGCTGGACCGCGAGGCCGGGGAGCTGGCGCAGGCCGTGGAGGTCCTCGAAGGTGGTCGTGAAGCCCTTGAAGCCGCCGTCGGTGAGGAAGGCGCGCAGGCCGAGCTCGAGGCGCGCGCCGTAGCGCAGCGACTCGTGGCGGGCGCCGCCGCGGCGGAGGGGTTTCGCGACGGCGTAGCGCGACTCGTATTCGGCGGCGAGCGTGTCGATCTCGGCGTCGCCGATGGCATCGACGAATTTCACGAGGTCCCCCACCCCGTAGCCGTTGACGGCGTAGCCGAAACGGATCTCGGCGGAGACCTTGTCGCCGTCGGTGACGGCCACCTGGCGCATGTTGTCGCCGAAGCGCGCGAACTTCGCGCCCTGGGTGTCCTGCCACGCGCGGGCGGCGCGCATCCACGCGCCGAGGCGGTCCTGCACCTCGGGGTCCTGCCAGTGGCCGACGACGACCTTGCGGTTGAGCCGCAGGCGCGTGTGGAGGAACCCCGCCTCGCGGTCGCCGTGCGCCGACTGGTTGAGGTTCATGAAATCCATGTCGATCGTCGCCCACGGCAGGTCGCGGTTGAACTGCGTGTGCAGGTGCACGAAGGGCTTCTTCAGCGCGGTGAGGCCGCCGATCCACATCTTCGACGGGGAAAACGTGTGCATCCACAGGACGAGGCCCGCGCAGTTGGCGTCGTGGTTGGCGTCGAGGCAGAGCGCGCGGATCTCGTCGGGGGTCTTGAGCACGGGCTTGAAGACGGGCTTCAGCGGTATGCGCTGGGAGGCCGCGAGGCCGGCGACGATGGCCTGCGAGTTGCGCGCGACCTGCGCGAGCGTTTCGGGGCCGTAGAGGTGCTGGCTGCCGGTGACGAACCAGATTTCAGGAGTGGCGAGATGGATCATGGGTGAATGCAAGGGAACCGCAGGTGAACACGGATGAACCCGGATTTAGGGAAGAACGGGGCCCGCACAAGCGGTGCGCCCTCGGACACTTTGAGGGCCCGGGCCTTTTCCGGCGGGGGTGCGCCGCTGCATCCGTGTTCATCCGGGTCCCTCCGTGGTTTGCGGCCGCCCGGACGGGCTAGCCGCGCGCGGCGTTTTTAAGTTCGAGGAGATCCTTCATCACGCGGGAGAGGTCGGAGGCCCGGTTCAGGCCGCCGAAGGCGTCATGGGTGGTCCGATACAGCGCGTAGAGGCGGTCGTACACCTTGCGATTGGCGGCGATGGGGCGGTAGCTCTTCGGCTTGACCGAGGTCATCTTCTTCTGCGCGGTCGGGAAATCCTTGTGCGCCCCGGCGAGCACGGCGGCGGAGATCGCCGAGCCGAGCGCGCAGGCCTGCGAGGAGCCGGACACCTGCATGGTGCAGCCGGTGATGTCGGCGTAGATCTGCATCAGCATCGGGTTTTTCTCCGCGATCCCGCCGGCGCAGACGATGCGGTCCACGGGCACGCCGTATTCCTTGATGCGCTCCAGGATCGCGCGCGCGCCGAAGGCCGTGGCCTCGATGAGCGCGCGGTAGATCTCGGCCTGCGTCGTGTAGAGCGTCTGGCCGAGGAGGAGGCCGGTGAGGAGCGGGTCGCCGAGGATGGTGCGGTTGCCGTTGTTCCAGTCGAGCGCGAGGAGGCCGGACTGGCCGGGCTTTTGTTTCGCGGCCTCGGCGGTGAGCTTCGCGTGGAGCGCGCCGTCGCCGCCGCACACGCCCTCGACCCACCATTTGAAAATGTCGCCGACGGCCGACTGGCCCGCCTCGATGCCGTAGAAGCCCGGCAGAATCGCGCCCTTCACGATGCCGCAGATCCCCGGGATGTCGCGGATGGGCTTCGTGGCGGAGACGACGCCGCAGTCGCAGGTCGAGGTGCCGATGACCTTGACGAGCACGCCCTCGGCGACGCCGCAGCCGATGGCGCCGTAGTGGACGTCCATCTCGCCGATCGCGATCGGGATGCCGGCGGGCAGGCCGAGCTTCTTGGCCCAGACGGCGCCGAGCGCGCCGGCGGCGGTGTGGGCGTCGTGGGCTTTTTCGTAGAGGCGGTCGCGGAGCGCGGCGAGCGCCGGGTCGAGCAGCGTGAGAAACTCCTTGTCGGGCAGGCCGCCCCACTCGTCGGCGTAGAGGGCCTTGTGGCCGGCGCAGCACACGCCGCGGACGACCTTCGCGGGATCGTCGATGCCGGCGAGCACGGCGGCGGAGATCGCCGAGCCGAGCGCGCAGGCCTGCGAGGAGCCGGACACCTGCATGGTGCAGCCGG
>JAPLTR010000516.1 GCA_026398065.1 Verrucomicrobiota bacterium
AAAAACTCCGCGACGCCGGGGTCGTCATCCTCGCCAAGGTGAACCTCTCGGAGTTCGCCGGCGCCGGCAACGCCCGCAACGCCAGCCCTGAGCTCGCCAAGGCCAGTGCCGTTCCGCAGGGCTTCAGCTCCCTCGGTCTGCAGACGCTCAATCCGCACGACCTCACGCGCAATCCCGCCGGCTCCTCCGGCGGCACCGGCTCCGCCATCGCCGCCGCCTTCGCGCAGTTCGGCCTCGGCACCGACACCGGCGGCTCCATCCGCAATCCCAGCTCCGCCAATGGCATCGTCGGCCTCAAGCCCACCCACGGCCTCCTCTCCCGCGACGGCATCGTGCCGTATGCGCTCAGCTTCGACACCGGCGGGCCCATGGCGCGCAGCGTCACCGACATCGCCATCGCCCTCGGGGTGATGACCGGCGTCGATTCCGCCGACGCCGCCACGAAGAAGAGCGAGGGCAAATTCGAGAAGGACTACACCAAGTATCTCAAGGTCGGCTCGCTCAAGGGCGTCCGCCTCGGCGTCGCCCGCGACTTCACTGGCAAGGACGCCAGCACCGACCAGGTCTTCGAGGCCGCCATCGCCAAACTCAAGTCGCTCGGCGCCGAGATCGTCGATCCCGTCCTCTATCCCGCCTACCTCCTCCAGTCGAAGCAGGCCCTCTACAGCGTCGTCTCCACCTCGGAGTTCCGCGCTCAGATCACCGACTACCTGAAGACGACCAAGCCCGCCTTCCCCAAGAGCATCCAGGACCTCGCCCGCCTCTCCAACGATCCGAAATTCGGATACCGCAGCCCCGAAAAGGCCGTCGGCCTGAAATACACCGCCGAGAGCGTCCCCGGCATCGACGATCCCGTCTACCTCGCCGCGAAGAACGAGGGCCTTGCCTCCGTCCGCGCCCTCGTCCTCGCCGTCATGGAGAAGCATAAGCTCGACGCGATCATCTACCCGACCGTCCCCCGCCCCGCCGGTCCCATCGGCACCAGCAGCACGTCGACGCCCACCGATTCGGCGACCAACATCGCCAACCTCACCGGCTTCCCCGACCTCATCGTCCCCGCCGGCATGACGCCGGGAGGCCTGCCCGTCACGCTCAGCTTCTTCGGCCGCGCCTTCAGCGAAGCCAAGCTCATCGGCTACGCCTACGACTTCGAGCAGGCCACCAAGGCCCGTGTCCTCACGAAGAACACCCCGAAGCTCCCCGGCGACGGCGTGGCGAACTAGGAGGCCCTCTTTCTCTTAATCTTTCTCCCGCTCCCTCCGCTTCCGCCTTCCATCCCATGCGCCTTCTCCCCCCTCTCCGCCTGGCAGTCTGCGCATTGGTCATTAGTCATTTGTCATTGGTCATTCTGCGCGCAGCGCAGTTGGACTTGGCCACTGCCACCATCGCCGACCTCCAGTCGGCGATGTCCGCCGGTGCTCTCACCTCCGAGAAACTTGTCTCGCTCTACCTCGCCCGCATCGCCGCCTACGACCAGCAGGGCCCGAAGCTCAACACCATCATCGTCCTCAATCCGCGAGCGCTCGACGAGGCCCGCGCCCTCGATGCCGAGCGCAAGGCGGGCAAGGTCCGCGGCCCCCTCCACGGCATCGTCGTGCTGCCGAAGGACGTGTTCGACACCAAGGACCTGCCCACCAGCGGCGGCTTCAAGCCCATGGCCGCCTCGCAGCCTTCGCGCGACTCGTTCGTCATCGCCCGCCTCCGCGCCGCCGGCGCCATCATCCTCGGCAAACTCAACCAGGCCGACTGGTACGCCGTCCAGCCCGCCGGTTCGAGCACGCTCAAGGGCCAGGTGCTCAGTCCGTACAACCTGAAAAAATTCACCGGCTATTCGAGCTCCGGCACCGGCGCCTCGATGGCCGCGTGGTTTGGCACCGTCGGCCTCGGCTCCGACACCGGCGGTTCCATCACCATCCCGTCCACGCTCAGCAATCTCGTCGGCTTCGCCACCACCCACGGCCTCGTCTCGCGCACCGGCATGATGTGGAGTTCCCCGTCGCAGGAAAACGGCGGCCCCATGGGCCGCAGCGTGTACGATTGCGCCGCCGTCCTCGACGTCATCGCCGGCTACGATGCCGCCGATCTGCCCACACAGGCCAGCATCGGGAAAATCCCCGACCGCCCCTACACCAGTTTCGTCTCCAAGGACGGACTCAAGGGCGCGCGCGTCGGCGTGCTCCGCGAGATGTTTCGCACCGGCCCGCTCCACACCGAGGGCAACGCCCTTGCCGAAAAGGCCATCGCCGATTTCAAGCAGACCGGCGCCGTCGTCGTCGATCCCGTCCTCACCGGCCTCGACCTGATCGAGACGCAGGTCGACGCCGGCGCCTCGCGCTTCGAGGTCGCCACCGCCATCAACAAATACCTCGCCGGCCTCCCCGCCAGCGCCCCCATCCGCTCCGTCGACGAGATGATCGCCAAGGCCGGCGACACCACCATCAAGCCCAACATCGTCACCACCAATGCCGCGCTCAAGACCGGCTCGCTCGACCGCAACCCCGAGTTCGCCGCCGCCCTGAAGCACCAGGAGACGATCCGCCACGCCCTTGTCGCGCTCATGGATAAATTCCAGCTCGACGCGCTCATCCTCCCCTTCTCCACGTCCACGGTGCCGGAGATTCCGGTGAAGAGCTACTTCACCCGCGACAACCGCAACAATCTCAGCTCCTACACCGGCCTCCCCACGATTATTGTGCCGGGAGGTTTCTATCCCAGCGACGGCATGCCGTTCGGCGTGCAGTTCCTCGGCCGCCCCTTCACCGAGCCCACGTTGATCAAGCTCGCCAGCGGCTACGAGGCCGCGACGCACCACCGCAAACCCGCCCCGCTCACGCCCCCGCTCCCCGGCGAGACGATCACCTACTGACCACCCATCTTTCTCTTTCCTCTTTCTCTTAATCTTTCTCCCACCGCCACCGCTCTCGACTCCTCCGCCTCCTCCGCTTCGACCCATGCGCCTCCTCCGCCACCCGTTCGCCACGGCCCTCCTCTCGCTCTGCCTCTCCGGTGTCGCCACCGCCAAAACCCTGGAGATCACCACCGCCTCCAGCGCCGAGCTCCAGGAGGCCGTCGCCGCCGGCGCGGTCACCTACGAAAAACTCGCCCAGCTCTACCTCGCGCGCATCGCCGCCTACGATCAGGCCGGCCCGAAGCTCAACGCCATCATCGCCGCCAATCCCAAGGTCCTTGAGGAGGCCCGCGCGCGCGACGCCGAGCGCAAGGCCGGAAAGATCCGCGGCCCGCTCCACGGCATCCCCGTCCTCATCAAGGACAACTTCGACACCCACGACCTGCCCACCACCGGCGGCTCCATCGGTTTCAAGGGCGCTATCCCGCAGTACGACGCCTTCATGGTGAAGAAGCTCCGCGAGGCCGGCGCCATCATCATCGCCAAGACCAACATGGATGAGATGGCCCGCGGCGGCAACGGCGTCTCCTCCCTCGGCGGTCAGACGCTCAATCCCCACCGCCCCGATCTCATCCCCGGCGGTTCCAGCGCCGGCACCGGCTCCGGTGTCGCCGCCGCCTTCGCCCCGCTCGGCCTCGGCACCGAGACCGGCGGCTCCGTCCGCCACCCGTCCAACGACTGCAACATCGCCGGCATGGTCGCCACCGAGGGCCTCCTCTCCCGCGCCGGCATCATGCCGATCTCCCTGTCGCAGGACCGCGGCGGCCCGATGGCGCTGCATGTTTACGACATCGCCGTCTCGCTCACCATCATGGCCGGCATCGATGCCAACGACCAGATCACCCGTCTCAGCATCGGCCACGCCTCACCTGCTCCCTACGAGAGCTACCTCAAGCCCGGCTCGCTGAAGGGCAAGCGCATCGGCGTCCTCCGCGATCTCTTCAAGACCGGCCCCGAGCACGAGCCCTACAACAAGCTCATCCTCGACGCCATCGACGCGATGAAGAAGGAGGGCGCCATCATCCTCGATCCCGTCTCCACCGGCACCGATCTCTTCGCGATGACGCAGGGCCAGGGCCTCGGCAACCACGAGTACAAGTACGCCTTCAACGCCTACCTCGCCGCCCGCGGCCCCAACCAGCCGTTCTACACGTTGAAAGATCTGATCGCCTCCGGCAAATTCCACGAGCGTCTCAAGAAAAACTACGGCGACTCCGAGGCCGCCGTCCCCATGGAGCAAAGCGCCGAGTACGCGGGCAAGTACCGCAACCGCGCCGTCCTCAAGAAAACGCTCGAGGACCTGATCGCGAAGTTCGACCTCGACGCCTTCGTCTATCCAGTCCGCTCCGGCCCGCTCCCCGTCGCCGGCACCTGGCCGATGGTGCCCGGCACCTCCGGCCAGAGCATCAGCGACTACTGCGGCCTCCCCGCGATCACCGTCCCCGCGGGCTTTACCCCCGACGGCACGCCCGAGGGCATCGAGTTCATGGCCGCCGCCTTCGAGGACGCGAAGCTCCTCCAGGTCGCCTACGGCTACGAGCAGCTGAGCAAGCTCCGCAAACTCCCCGCCACCACCCCCGCCCTCCCCGGCGAGACCATCACCTACTGATCTTTCTCTTTCCTCTTTCGCATAATCTTTCTCCCCCTTTCGCCGCCCTCCGACCAATGCGCCCGCTCCGCACCCTCCGCCTCGCCCTCTGCGCATTCGTCATTGGTCATTCGTCATTAGTCATTCTGCGCGCAGCGCAGCTCGACCTTTCCACCGCCACCATCGCCGACCTTCAGGCGGCGATGGCCGGCGGCGCGCTGACGTCGGAAAAACTCGTCTCGCTCTACCTCGCCCGCATCGCCGCCTACGATCAGGCGGGCCCGAAGCTCAACACCGTCATCACGCTCAATGCGAAGGCGCTTGAGACCGCCCGCGCCCTGGATGCCGAGCGCAGGGCCGGAAAAGTCCGCGGCCCCCTCCACGGTATCGTCGTCCTCGCCAAGGACGTCTTTGACACCGCCGATCTGCCCACTACGGGCGGCTTTCTGCCCATGGCGACCTCGCAGCCGTCGCGCGACGCCTTCATCATCGAGCGTCTCCGCGCCGCCGGCGCCATCGTCCTCGCCAAACTGAACATGTCCGACTGGTACGGCGTCGCCCCGCGCGGTGCCAGCACGCTGAAGGGCCAGGTGCTCAGCCCGTACAATCTCGCCAAGTTCCCCGGCAGCTCCAGCTCCGGCACGGGCGCCTCGATGGCCGCGTGGTTCGGCACCGTCGGCCTCGGCTCCGACACCGGTGGCTCCATCACCATCCCCACCGCGCAGAACAATCTCGCCGGCTTCTCCACCACGCACGGCCTCGTCTCGCGCACCGGCCAGATGTGGAGCTCCCCGCGGCAGGAAAACGGCGGCCCGATGGGTCGCAGCGTCTACGACTGCGCCGCCGTGCTCAATGTCATCGCCGGCTACGACGCCGCCGATCTCGCCACCGAGGCCTGCGTGGGCCGGATGCCCGACCGTCCCTACACCAGCTTCGTCACCCCCGACGGCCTGAAGGGCGCACGCATCGGCGTCCTCCGCGAGATGGTGCGCACCGGCCCCGGCCATGCCGAGGGTGTCGCGCTCTTCGAGCAGGCGGTCGCCGACGCGAAGAAAGCCGGCGCGCTCATCATCGATCCCGTCCGCACCGGCCTCGACCTCGTACAGTTCCAGGCCGACGCCGCCGCCTCCTCCTTCGAGGTCGTCGCCGCGATTAACAAATACCTCGCCGCGCTCCCCCCCACCGCCCCCATCCGCACCGTCGATGAGATGGTCGTCAAGGGCGGCAAGCTCACCAAGCCCGGCATCGTCTCCGCTGCGAAGGAGACGACCCCCCTTGAGCGCAGCCCCGGCCTCATCGCCGCCTACCGCCAGCAGGACGCGATGCGCACCGCGCTCAACGAGCTCATGGACCGCCTTCAGCTCGACGCCCTGATCCTGCCCTTCCGGACCTTCCGCGTCGACGATGTCGGCGGCGACGCCCGCAGTACCCAGAGTCCGGATACGCGCAACACTCTCTCCTCCTACACCGGCCTGCCCACCATCGTGGTCCCCGGCGGCTTCTTCCCCGCCGACGGCATGCCCTTCGGCGTCCAGTTCCTCGGCCGCGCCTGGAGCGAGCCCACCCTGATCAAGCTCGCCAGCGGCTACGAGGCCACCACCCACCACCGCCGCGCCCCCGCCCTCACCCCCGCCCTCCCCGGCGAGACGATCAAGTACTGACACCTCCGCCCGATGCGCCTCCTCCGCACACTCCGTCTCGCCGTCTGCGCATTGGTGCTTGGTCCTTGGGGCTTGGTGCTTCTCCATGCCGCGCACTTCGACCTCTCCACCGCCACCATCGCCGACATCAACGCCGCCTTCGACGCCGGCGCGCTCACCTCGGAGAAACTCGTCTCGCTCTACCTCGCCCGCATCGCCGCCTACGATCAACAGGGCCCCTCGCTCAACACCATCATCACGCTCAACGCGAAGGCCCTCGAGACCGCCCGCGCCCTCGACGCCGAGCGCAAGGCCAAGGGGCCGCGTTCGCCCCTGCACGGCATTCCGATCCTCCCTAAGGACGTGTACGACACCTTCGATATGCCGACCTCCGGCGGCTTCAAGCTGATGGCCACGTCGCAGCCCACCCGCGACTCCTTCGTCATCGCCCGCCTCCGCGCCGCCGGCGCCATCATCCTCGGCAAACTCAACCAGTCCGATTGGTACGGCGTGGGCAAAAGCGGTGGCGGGACCCTGAAGGGCCGCGTGCTCAGCCCCTACAACCCGCAAAAATCCGTCGGCGGCTCCAGCTCCGGGACCGGCGCCGCGATGGCCGCGTGGTTCGCCACCGTCGGCCTCGGCTCCGACACCGAGGGTTCCATCGTCGTCCCGAACACGCTCAACAACCTCGTCGGCTTCTCGACCACCCACGGACTCGTCTCGCGCACCGGCATGATGTGGAGTTCCCCCGCGCAGGAGAGCGGCGGTCCGATGGGCCGCTCGCTCCACGACTGCGCCGCCGTGCTGTCCGTCATCGCCGGATACGACGCCGCCGACCTCCCCACCCAGGACAGCGTCGGAAAGATCCCCGACCGCCCCTACACCGCCTTCATCGCGAAGGACGGCCTCAGGGGCGCCCGCATCGGCGTGCTCCGCGAGATGTTTCACTCCGGTCCGCTCCACGCCGAGGGCCTCGCCCTCATGGAAAAGGCCCTCGCCGACATGAAGCAGGCCGGCGCGGTCCTCGTCGACCCCGCGCTCACCGGCCTCGATTTCTTCAAGCTCCTCCCCGACGCCGACACCGCCGACTACGAACGCGCCACCGCGATCGACCACTACCTCGCCGGCCTCCCCGCCGACGCCCCCATCCGCAGCGTCGACGAGATGATCGCCAAGGGCGGCGACCTCGTGAAGTCCGATATCATCGCTACCGCGAAACTCCGCGGCACCCTCGACCGCAATCCCGGCCTCGCGTCCGTTTACAAGACCGAGGCGCTGATGCGCGACGCCCTGCGCGCGGTGATGGACAAGTACCAGCTCGACGTCCTCGTCCTCCCCTACCGCACCGCATTGCCGGACGACATTTCCGCGCCCCGCCCGGGCAATTGGAAAAACTTTGAGGTCCGCAACCACGTCGCCTCCTCCACCGGCTTCCCCACAATGATCGTGCCGGGCGGCTTCTTTCCGAGCGACGGCATGCCCTTCGGCGTCCAGTTCCTCGGCCGCCCGTTCACCGAGCCCGCGATGATCAAGATCGCCTCCGGCTACGAGGCCGTCACGCGCCACCGCCAGCCCGCCCCGCTCACTCCGCCGCTCCCGGGCGAAACCTTCGACTACTGAATCTCATGACCTGCTTCCGCACCGCCCGTACCGCCCTGCTCGCCGCCGCCCTGTCGGGCCTGGCTCTGTCTCCGCTCTCCCTGCGCGCCGCGACCTTCAACCTCGAAACCGCCTCCATCGCCGACATCCAGGCCGCCGTCGACGCCGGCGCGCTCACCTACGAGAAGCTCACCACACTCTGTCTCGCGCGCATCGCCGCCTACGACAAGCAGGGCCCGGCGATCAACACGGTCATCACCCTCAACCCCAAGGCGCTCGAGACCGCCAGGGCCCTTGACGCCGAGTTCAAGGCCAGGGGCCGCCGCTCCCCGCTGCACGGTATCCCGGTTCTGGTGAAGGACAACTACGACACCTCCGACCTCCCCACCAGCGGCGGCACCTTTCTCCTCGCCGACTCGATCCCCTACGCCGACGCCCCGATGGTCAGGCAGCTCCGCGACGCCGGCGCCATCGTCCTCGCCAAGACCAACCTCGACGAGTTCGCCCACGGCGGCCTCGGCTACAGCTCGCGCGGCGGCCAGACGCGCAATCCCCACGATCCGCGCCGCCACCCCGCCGGCTCCTCCGGTGGCACCGGTGCCGGCCTCGCCGCGTGGTTCGCCCCGCTCGGCCTCGGCACCGACACCGGCGGCTCCATCCGCGGTCCCAGCTCGGCCAACGGCGTCGTGGGCATCAAGCCCACCAACGGCCTCACGTCCCGTACCGGCATCATGCCGTGTACCCTGAGTTTCGATACCGGCGGTCCGATGGCCCGCACCGTCTATGACATCGCCCTCTCCCTGGGCTTCTTCACCGGCATCGATCCCGCCGATCCGCTCACCCGCACCAGCGCCGGTCTCTTCTACACCGACTACACCCCGTTCCTTAAAAAGGACTCCCTCAAGGGCGTCCGCCTCGGCGTCATCCGCGACTACAACGGCCTCGATCCCGAGGTCGACCGCGTTTTCAACGAGGCCCTCGCCGAGCTGCGTTCCCTCGGCGCCGTGCTGGTGGACGACCTCCACTACCCCGCCATCGCCCTCCAGAACCGCGCCAACGTCATGGAGCCAATGCGCAACGCCGAGGTGAAGCAGAACTACGCGGACTACCTCGCCACCCTGCGCCCCGGCTTCCCCAAGTCCGTCGGCGAAATCGGCGACCGGGGCATGAAGCTCACCGAGGCCAACGGAAAATTCTTCCCGCACCCGAGCGTCTTCACGCGCTTCAAGCGCTTCGACAATAGCCCGCCCATGACGGGCATCGCCTACACCTCGGCGAAGGAGCACGGCATGGCCGCCGTCCGCGGTGCCGTCCTCGGCGTGATGGAGGCCAACAAAGTTGAGGCCCTTGTCTACCCCACCCGCTCGCGCCAGCCCGAGCTGATCAATCCCGACACCCCGAACATCGTCGACCGCGTCAACACCGGGTCGCTCACCAGCATCGCCAACGTCACCCAGTTTCCCGACGTGATCGTCCCTGCCGGCCTCACGAAGGAAAAGATGCCGGTGACGATCTCCTTCTTTGGTCCGGCGTTTAGCGAGCCGAAGCTCCTCGGCTACGCCTACGCCTACGAGCAGGCCACCCACCACCGCGTCGCCCCGTCCACCACGCCCGCCCTCCCCGGCGAATCCTTCACCTACTGAGCCCATCTTTCTCGTTCCTCTTTCTCTTAATCGTTCTCCCCGTCCGCCGCCCCCCACCACCGACGCCATGCACCTCCTCCGCCCTCTCCGCCTCGCCGTCTGCGCCTTGGTCATTAGTCATTCGTCTTTGGTGATTCTGCGCGCAGCGCAGCTCGATGTCACCACCGCCACCATCCCCGAGCTCACCGCCGCCATGGCGGCCAACGCGCTCACGTCGGAAAAACTCACCGAGGCCTACCTCGCGCGCATCGCCGCCTACGACCCTCGCGAAGCTCAACCAGTCCGACTGGTACGCCCAGCCCGACAATGTCGCCTCCTCCACCCTCGGCGGCAACACCCTCAACCCCTACGACCTCACCCGCACGCCCGGCTGGTCCAGCTCCGGCACTGGGGCCGCCGTCGCCGCCGTCTTCGGTGCCGCCGGCCTCGGCAGCGAGACCGGCTTCTCCGTCCGCACGCCCACCAGCGACAGCAATCTCTACGGCCTCGCCTCCACCTCCGGCCTCATCTCCCGCGACGGCCAGATGTGGAGCTACATCACCGGCGAGCGTTGCGGCCCGCTCGCGCGCAGCATGGCCGATCTCTGCGCCGTCCTCGATGTCATCGCCGGCTTCGACGCCTTCGACCTGTGGACCGGCCAGAGCCTCGGCCAGATGCCGCTGCAGAGCTACGCCTCCTTCCTCGACAAAAACGGCCTCAAGGGCGCGCGCGTCGGCGTGCTGAAGGAGGG
>JAPLTR010000025.1 GCA_026398065.1 Verrucomicrobiota bacterium
CTCCGAGGTAAATCCAACCAAATCCGACCAAATCCAACCTCAGGAAATCCAACCAGTCCAAGCCGAGCCGGTTCAGGCCGAGCCGCTCCAGCGGACGTTTTATAATTGGGCCCATGGCCTTGTGGCGTGAAGACCGGACCAAACATCGGAGAAGGGCCCACGGAACACACGGAAGACACGGAAACCGGAACGTGCCGAGGCCCCGGGTGGAGAACCACGAAACACACGAAAAACACGAAACGGAAAACCGGCGGTCGATCGGGTCGTGTAGGGCGCCTGTCTTGCAGGCGCCGGGGTTCGACATTTCCCGGAGGCGGCCGCCAGCCGGACGCCCTACATGGCAGGCACGGCCCAATCGCACCCGCTGTCACGTTCCGCGATGGCGGGCCCGGCCAAATCTGACCAAATCCAAGTGAATCCAACCTCAGCAGATCAAACCCATCGGCCGGAACAGGAGGACGCGGCGAGCACGGAGAACAGCGCCGGGCGGGTTTCTCCGTGGCCTCCGTTGGCTCCGGTGAGAATCGGTCTTCTGGCTCCGACCGGGGCAGGACGGCGGCCCGCGCTTCCGGAGGGGAACTTGCTCGCGCCCGTGGCGCGGGACCCGGCGGGTGGTGGCCGTTCGGGCGGGCGGCGACGTATTCAAAAAGTGCTGGCGTCAACCCCCGGGGGATGCGGGAGGAGGCCATCCCTGGCCACTTACGGCATGGGTGCCGGGGGAGTCGAGTCGTGACCGGCGCGGATCGCCTTCCCGGCCTGCTCGCAAACTCAACGCCCCGGCGAGGCCGGATAGAGCAGAAACGCCTGGCGGCGCTCCTCGAAGCCCGAGAGGCCCTTCGCCCAGGCGGCCTTGATCGCGGCGGCCGACATGCCGGATTTCAGCTCGGCGAGGGTCTCGTCGTTGCCGAGCAGGCGCGCCATCGGATCGACTTTGAAGTCGTTGGGATAGAGCCGCTGCAACGCGAGGGCCAGGCGAGGCGCTCGCCGTCTACGTAGGGCGCGCCGACCTGCTCGAAGGGTTTCATCGTGCCGCGGCCCATGGAGAGCGAGGTGGATTCGAGGAGGCAGAGACCGGGGTAGAGGGTCGCGGCGGTGAGGCTGCGCATCGAAGGGGAGGGGTTGGTCCACGGGAGGCCGGTCTGCTCGTACCACTGGTCGCGTTTCCAGTTCTCACAGGTCACCACGGTGAGGTCGGCGCCGAATTTCCGCTCGGCGTTGTACATCTGCGCGAGTTCGCCCATCGTCATGCCGTGGCGCACGGGCATCGGGTGAAAGCCGATGAAGCTCAGCGGGCGCGTCATCACCGGGCCCTCGACGCCGAGGCCGCGGATGGGATTCACGCGGTCGAGGACGATGAACTTCTTCTTGGCCAGCGCCGCCGCCTCGAGCGCGGTGCCCAGCGTGGCGGAGTAGGTGTAGAAGCGTGCGCCGATGTCCTGGATGTCGAAGACCAGCGCGTCGAGGTCGCGCATCTGCTCGGGCTTCGGGGCGCGCGCGCGGACGACCGCGAGGTCGTAGTCGGCCGCGGACTGGCCCGGGACCTTCTTGGGCGAGTCGCCGTAGAGGCTGTAGACGGGCAGCTTCGTCTTCTCGTCGATGGAGTCGCCCACCTTGTCGTCGGCGACGCCGCGGATGCCGTGCTCGGGGCTGAAGAGCGCGACGAGCTTCACGTCCTTGGCCGCGTGGAGCAGGTCGATGGTTGCGCGGCCCTCGCGGTCGCGGCCGCTCTGGTTGGTGATGAGGCCGATGCGCAGGCCGCGCAGGAGCGCGAAGTCCTCCCGCACGAGCACGTCGATGCCGTTGAGCACCGCGCCCCGGTCGAGGCCGGCGGCCTCGGCGGCGAGCGTGCCGAGCGCGCGGCGCACCGGACCGCTGTCGCCCTTGCCGTCGGGGTGCACGCGGTTGCTGAAGAAGATCACAAAGGCCTTCGCCGCCGGGTCGATCCAGATGCTGGTGCCGGTGAAGCCCGTGTGGCCGAACGACGCGCCGGCGGGAAACCAGCGGCCGCGCGGACCCGAGAAGCGCGTGTCGATGTCCCAGCCGAGGCCGCGGCGGTCGGAGCCGTCGTTCTGCACGCGCGTCATCTCCGCGACCGTGCTGGCTTTGAGGATACGGACGCCGTCGAGTTCGCCGCCCCGGACGAGCATGCGGCAGAAGCGCGCCACGTCCGCCGTGGTCGTGAACAGGCCCGCATGGCCGGCGACGCCGCCCATGAAACGGGACGTGGGGTCGTGGACGACGCCGCGCAGCATCTGGCCGTCGGTGAGCTCGGTGGGCGCGATGCGCGAGAGCTTGGCGGCGGGCGGCAGGAAGCCGGAATCGACCATCCCGAGCGGCTTAAAGATTTCCTGCGCCGCATAGGCGTCGAGGCGGAGCCCGCTCGCGACGCGCACGAGCTCACCCAGCAGGACGAAGTTGATGTCGCTGTAAACGAAGGCGCTGCCGGGCGTGCTGCGGAGCTTTTCGCGGCACGCGAGCTCGATGCCCGTCTCGTAGCCGGACCAGGCCGGCTTGGTGTCGACGTCGGGGCGCAGCCCGGAGTTGTGCACGAGGAGCTGGCGGACGGTGACGGCGCCCTTGTCGTGCTGCGCAAACGCCGGGATATATTTGGCGACCGGCGCATCGAGGTCGAGCTTGCCGCGCTCGACGAGCTGCATGACCGAGGTCGTCGTCGCGATCACCTTGGTGAGGGACGCCGCATCGTAGATGGTGTCCTCGGTGATCGGCTCCGGGGCGGGGGAGAGGGCGCGCTGGCCGTAGGTCTTGCGGTAGACCTCGCCGTCGCGCTCGAACCACAGCACGCCGCCCGGAAATTTCTTGCCCGCGATGGCCTCGGCCACGGCGGCGTCCATCGCGGCCAGTTTGTCAGCCTTGAACGGGGCGGCGACCGCCGTGACGGCGGAGGCCACGCCCAGGGCCAGGAGAACGTGCGCCCAGCGCACGACGGAGCGAAACGACACTGCGGACCGGTCAGCGGAAGTGGATTGCATCGTGAGGCGGAAAATGTGAGGAGTGGTCCCGGTGCAGGCCAGCCCGTTCGTCGATCCATGCCGATTTGGCATGGATCCGGCTCGAACCGGTGGGTCTGTCCTCGCAGACCGGTGGGCTCGCCGGCCATGCCGGATCGGCATGGATCTTATGCCGCCGGTCAAACTCGGACTTGCGCACCGCGCAAAGAGGCCCATACCACTCTGTCTCCAACCCAGTGATACCCGCCGCGGCAGGTAGACCTTTGTCTACCACGGCTGCAAACCTGACCAAACCATGAAGCACTCCAGTGTTAGTCATTGTCTCTGCATGATCACCCGGCTGTGGCGTCTGCCCACGAGCCTGTTCATCCTCCTCACCGCGTTCGCCGTTTCGGCCGCGAACGCCCAGTCCTCCGGCACCGGCACCATCTCGGGCACGGTGACCAGCGGCAGCACCCGCAATGCGCTGCAGGGAGCCACGGTGAGCATCCCCTCGCTCAACTTGGTGGAGTTCACGGACAGCTCGGGCCGCTTCGTCCTCAAGGGCGTGCCTGCGGGCGCCGTCGATGTCGTGGTCAGCTATTCCGGATTCAGCGACACCACCCAGAAAGTTTCTGTCGCCGCCGGCTCCGCCAGCCAGGCCGATATCGAGTTGAAGACCTCCGACGTGCTCACGATGCAGTCTTTCACGGTCTCCACGATGAAGGAGGGCCAGGCCCTCTCGCTCACCGAGCAGCGCAACGCGTTCAACGTGAAAAACGTGACCGCCTTCGACGAGTGGGGCATCCTTCCGACGCAGAACGTCGGTGAACTCGCCTCCCGTCTCCCCGGCATCACCTTCACCACGGACGAGGACAATCTCATCAACAACATCAGCATCGGCGGTCAGCCGCCCAGCTACACCCGTCTGAACATCGACGGCATGTCGACGACGGGTGTCGGCGGCGACGGCCGCACGGCGACGTTGCACTCGTTCTCGGGTTCCAACTACGAGGCGATCGAAATCATCGCCGGCCAGACCCCCGACAAGCGCGCCGATTCGCTCGGCGGCCAGGTCAACCTCAAGACGAAGTCCCCGCTCGCGATGTCGGAACGCCGCCGCGTCAACTACAGCGCCTCCACCCGCTACTTCCCGTCCTGGTCGGACCGCAACGGCACCATCGCCGCGCGTCCGTGGCGCCCCGACCTCAGCGCCAGCTACACCGAGGTGTTCGATGTCGGCAACGGCCGGCGCAACCTCGGTATCGTCATCGGTGGCGCCTACCAGGAAGTGCTCAATCCCCACGACTGGGACATCAATCTCTACGAAGCCACCACGAACCCGGTCGCGCAGCTGCGCGACTACACCCGCCAGAGCGGTTCGAACGACCGCTTCCTGACCGCGTTCAGCGCCCGCGCGGACTACCGCGTGTCACAGTCCACGACCGTGTCGCTCCGCTTCCTGTACAACGCCGGTTCGGAGCCGTACTTCAACTACACGGCGGTCAATCCCTGGGTCTCCACCAACCTCACGATCAACGATCCGGTGACGAACCCGAATGGCGCGATCAAGGCGGGTTACACCGCCAACCGCATTGAGGTGTTGCCGGTCCTCAACACCGCCCTCCAGCCGGGCAACGTGGCCGTGGGCGCCGCCCAGATGCGCCTCTTTCCGCAGCGCTATTCTTTCACCAGCAAAAACCCCACGGGCACGCTCGTGTTCGAACACAATTGGGGCCGCATCAAAGTCGACCACGCCTACCGCTGGAGCAACACCCACTGGGATTCCGGCGCCGGCCGTCAGCGTGAAGACGGCACCGTGGCCCTCCGCACCAAGGGTGCGATCGGCTTCGTCCTCGATAACTCCGACCTGCGCGGCCACACGTTTACTTGGACGGGTGGGGTGAACCCCTATGACATCGCCAGTTACACGCCCTTTGTCATCACCGCCGCCAACACCACCACGCAGCCCGTCCCGATCACGTCGTCGGTCTTCAACAAGCGCGACACCGTCACCGACACGAACGAAGTGAGCGGCACGATCAACGCGTCGTACCTCCTGCCCACCCAGTTGCCGATCACCCTCAAGGCCGGCCTCGACACCGTCAACCGCCGGGTGAACAACCGGAATGTCTATCCCCGTCGCTGGTACCAGAACGTGGGCACCGTCCTCCCGGCGGACGGCCTCATGCCGGTCACCGAGTTTGAGCGCCAGAACGGTGGTCAGCGCCTGCCCATCGTCGACCCGGCCGCGATCAGCACC
>JAPLTR010000515.1 GCA_026398065.1 Verrucomicrobiota bacterium
GGTTCAGCGCACGGGCTCCGGGGGCCCTTTTGGCCCCAGCCCCGAACGCGAACCATCTGCTACTTCGATCGGCGCAGCGCCCATGCGTGCAAGCTGCACGCAAAAGGACGCCCGTTCCCTGTCGTAGGCCAGAAAAAAGTCATGGGAGGGGTCTCTTTTGTTTGGTTCCGGGTCACTTCTGGGCGCAGAAATCCTGTCGTGCCGCTTTCGCGAACGAGATCTCTGCACCGGGGGTCGAGTTGAGGGTCGAGGGTCGGGCGATGCGGCGACGGGTTACTGGACCTGTCTATTGTCGAGCGTCCGGATAGGCCGGCGCGAAGTCAGCTTCGTTGAGCATTTGTTCCGTCACAACATTCGCCAGGTGCGTCGTGGACTCCCTTCTGAGCCTCGATGGGCTGGTGGGAACGGTGGACGTCACCGAGCGAACCTCTTGTCCCAACGCTTCGCGAGCTACGCGGTCTGTTGGGCGATACTCCTTTTCTTCGGTGGCTCTTGTGGAGCCGATTTGCGTACGAACGGACGCGGCATCTTGGGCCGCTCCGCTTCCGGAGCTTCATGGTTCTTGATGTCGAGTCGACGCACGTCGAAGAGCTTCTTCGCGTCGAACGTCTCGCCACGCGCGACGTGCCACAGCGCTCTCGCGAGCTTGCGCATCACCGCCACCACCGCCTTCATCTTCGCCGGTTGACGACCACTATGCGAGCTTCGACGGTGGTACCACCACTCGACGATCTCGTTCGTCTGCAGCAACCGAAGCGTGGCCAGGTAGAGCATCTGACGAACCTCGGGAGAGCCGCGTTTCGTGATGCTCAAGCGCCCATTCTTCTCGCCGCTGCTTCGTTCCTTGAGGTTCAGGCCCATCGCCTTCTCCAGCGCGCGGGCCGTCTCGAAGTCGAGCGGACTGCCGATGTGTCCCACGATAGTGGCCGCGCACACCGGTCCGATGACGGCCGCGAGCTGCGACATCACCGGGTCCTTGCTCACCAGCGCAGCGATCTCCTCGTCCACGGCGTCCATCCCCGCCGTCTCGCTCGCGATGTGCTCCACGCAGGATCGAAGCCTCGCTTGCTCGTTGCTGGTCATCGGAACCCCCACCGTCGTGCGCGCAGAATCGACGAGCTTGGCAATGCGCTCCGGGTCGAGCTGCTTTCGACTCGCAGTACGCAGTGTCTCCGCCGCCGCCTTGCTGTTCGCTACGACCACCTGCGGCCCGGGGTACGTTCGCAAGAACGGCATCCACGACCGCTGCTTGTGCACGTCGATGAACAGGCCGAGCTCGGGCCAGTGACGGGCCAACATCCCTTCCAGGTGCCCATGGTACAACGCGATCGTCTGCGCGAGCGGCGCGCGCTGCTCGAGCAGCGCCCGTACGTTCCGCTTCGCGTCGCTGTCGGGCTTCCACGCTTTCGTCGGCCTCATGCCCGCCAAGAACGCGATCACCGCCGACGCCTTCGGGTCGTGCATGCTCGGCACGCCGTCGATCACCTCGGCGATGTCGTGCGTGTGCTTCGGCGACACCATGTGCACCGCCACACCGCGCTGGTGGCACTGGTACCGAAGCGCGTCGCCGTATGTGCCCGTCGGCTCCATCGCCACCCGAGGCTTGAGCTTCGCGTCGCGAAGGGCCTCGATGAGGCGGAGAAACAACAACGTCTGCCGTGGGTGCTCGAACCGCACCAGGCGAACAACCTGGCCGGCCGCCGTCGCAATCGCCGCCACGAACTTCGTCTTCGCGACGTCCACCGCGACGATGCAGCCCACCGTCAAGAGTTGCAAGATCGGGAGCAGCTCGATCTGCTCGACATTCACCGTGCTGTATGTACGCTTCTTCATCCGGGGTGACCTCCTTCAAGTAGAGCTTCGCTCTGCTCTGAGGCACCCCGGACTATTTCGCTCCGGGCCACCATGCCGGTCACTCTGCTACAGCTGACTCCCCCGCGCCCCTCCCGCAAGCGGGAGGGGAGACAGAAGCTCAGGCTGCGCTGCGGAATGCGACCGCGACCATCGTTTGGTTGATGTGCAGACCGTTGTAGCTCTCGCCGTAGGTGTCGACGCCCACCGAGGCCTTGGCGCAGCCCTGTACCACCGCGCCCAGGTCTTCGTGAGCGCCCGCCTTGTCGGCTTCCAGCGCGCGGAGAATGCAGTTGAACGAGATGAGCAGGTCCGCTTGGCCGAAGCGCGCGCGGAAGGAGGCGACGTCGCGCTCCAACGCCGGCTTCATCTCCTCGTGGCCGCCCACGTCGAGGACCATGCCCTCTTCCACTGCGCAGAAGAAGACGATCGACCCGTCGTCCTCGATC
>JAPLTR010000192.1 GCA_026398065.1 Verrucomicrobiota bacterium
GGTGGCGCGGTCAGGGTCGAGCTTGCGGATCTCGTCGAGCTGGGTCTGGGCCTTCGAGCTGCTGCCAATCGGCCAGGGGGCCCGGGAATAGAACTGGTAGAGGCCTTCGCGGGCGCCGAGGTTGTTGGGGTTGAGCCTGAGGGATTTCTCCATGGCATCCCGGCCCTTGGTGGCGGCGGAGATCGAGGAGGTCTGGCCGGCGAGCTGCATCGAGGCGCCGCCGTAGTCGGCCAGATAGAGGGCGTTCTGGGGCTCGAGGGTCGCGGCCTTCTCCAGCCACGGCACGCTGTCAGGGAGGGCCTTGGGGTCACCGCGGCGCAGGAGGGTCATCCCCAGGTAGTAGGCGGCGGCGGCGTTGGCCGGTTCGGCGGTGGCGATCTGCTCCAACGCGGCGCGGGCGTCGGGGTATTTCTTGTCCTTGTAGAGGGCAATGGCGTCGTCGATCGGCGCGGCGAAGGCCGGGGTGGCGAGATGAACGGCCGCGGCGAACGCGAAGGTGGGCAAACGGGGAATCATGGCAGGGTAAAACAGCAACGGCCGGGAAAAGTTACGGTGCGGCGGTCTGAAAAATGCGGACCGCATGGGCGGGTGGGTGCTCGGCCTTGGCGGGGTCGAAGCTGTCCCAGCCGGCGTTGGCGATGAAGGTGGGGCGGCCGTTGACGAGGGTGACGAGGGCGAGGTCGTCCATGCGAGGCAGGGCCGAGGCGAGGACGGTGACGCCGGTGATCGCGGTCAGGCCGGCATCGAGGGTAATCCGGACGACGCGTTGAGTGGTGACGCCGTTCTGCACCGCAACGAGGCCGCCCGGCACGGCCACCAGGCCGTCGAGGCCCAGGAGGGTGGTATGGGGCGGCGGAGCGAGGGCCCGGACGACTGGGGTGGACGTGGAGAGGTCGACGGCGAAGAGCCCGTTGGCGTAGTCGGCGACGAGGAGGGTTTGCCCGGAGAGTGCCATCCCCTGAAGGGAAACGAAGTCAGGGTGCTCGACGAGTTTCTCCATCTCTTCGGCACCCGGGATATATCGCCAGATGACCGGGGCGACACTGTCGGCGGCAAAGACGACGCCCTCGGAGGTGACCAGAAGGTCGCCGAGAGCGTGGTCGCGGCCATCGCCGGGAACCTCGACGAGGCGGCGCAGTTCGCTGTTGACGAGGCTGAACTCGGCGAGGGCGGCGTGGCCTTTTTGTTCCTTGGTGAAGCCCGACATTTCGGGGAGGGCGGTGGTGGCCGCCCAAAGGGCGCCGCGCGGTTCGTCGATCGCGAGGCCGAAGACACCGAAGAGGCTTTCGTCCTCGGCGGTGTAGCGGGCGATCTGGCCGTCGCGATTGCGGCGCCAGATGCAACGGTGGTGGGCGTCGCCGAGAAAGAGATCGCCGGTGCGTTCGCGGAACGCGATGCCCTCGATGATGCCGGTGCGGCCGGGAAGCTCGACGAGGAGGTCGGCCTCGCCCCGTGGCTCGCGGTTGGCGGCGAGCGCGGTGCGGATGGCGTTGAACGCGGGTGTGCCCTGCAGCGTGGCGAAGTCGGGATCGCGTTCGACCGCGGTGGCGATCCCCAGCGCGGTAAGACGGCGGAGGGTGGCGAGGGCGTCAGACTCCTTTCCGGTCAGTGCCTGGGTGGCGGCGAGGCGATGGAGGTAGCGAGGGGAGTCGGGGCGGAGGGCAAGGGCCGCGGCGTAGGCTTCGCGGGCGGCGTCAAAGTCCTTGCGGGCATAGGCGGCTTCGGCAACGCGGCGCAGTTCGGGGTGGGAAAAGCCGGCGTCGGCGGCGCCCGCTCCACCGATCATCCCGGCGGCCAGCGAAGCGCCGACAGCGAAACGGAAGAGCAGGCGGGGGAGGACGCGCATGAGAGGAAAGGTGGGCGGAAAACCGGCGGGCGCAGCAACAATTTCGGAGCCAAAAAAGGGCGCAGGGTTGAGCTGCGCCCGTTGGGCAAAAGGGCCTGCAGGCCGAAGGCCTTACTCGTAGCGGAGGGCGTCGATCGGGTCCATCTGGGCGGCTTTGCGCGCCGGATAGTAGCCGAAAAAGATGCCGATCACGGTACTGACAGCGACCGCGAGGACGACCGAGGTAGGGGAAACGAGCGTCGGGAAACCGAAGTAGCGGGAGAATAATTCGGACGCGCCGATGCCGCACAAGATGCCGAGGACGCCGCCGAGCAAGCTGAGCAGGATGGCCTCGATAAGGAATTGGAGAAGGACGTCGCCGTCGTGTGCGCCGATGGCCAGACGGATGCCGATTTCGCGGGTGCGCTCGGTCACGGAGACAAGCATGATGTTCATGACACCGATGCCACCGACGACGAGGGAGACGAAGGCAATGCCGCCGAGGAGAACGGTCATGGTGCGCGAGGTCTCGGTGGCGGTCTGCGCGAGTTCCTCCTGAGTGCGGACGGTGAAGTCGGGCTCGCGGCCCTTGCGGCGCTGAGTGAGGAGATCTTCGACG
>JAPLTR010000587.1 GCA_026398065.1 Verrucomicrobiota bacterium
GATGCAGAAGGTGACGTCGGCGTTCAAGATGCCCGGCGGCTTCTGAGCGACGGCGCGCGCTTTGCGATGACGCCGGCGTTTGAGAAGCTCCAGAAACACCTGAAGCAGCTGCCCGGGCTCGGCTACCGCTCCTCGGAGCGGATCGCGCTCCACCTGTTGGTGGAGAAACCGGCGGAGCTGCCGGCGCTCGTCACCGCCTTGCAGGAGGCGGCGCGGGCGGTGCGGCGCTGCGAGCGCTGCGGGAACCTCGCGGAGACGGAGCATTGCGCGGTGTGCGCCGACGAGCGGCGCGACCGCTCGGTCGTGTGCGTGGTCGAGCACGTGCCCGACCTGGTGGCGATCAAGCGCAGCGGGGCGTACCGCGGTTCGTATCACGTGCTGCATGGGAAGCTTTCGCCGATCCACGGGGTCGGCCCCGACGATCTCAACCTTGCCTCGCTGCGGGCGCGGATCGAGTCGGGCGAGGTGGCGGAGCTGATCCTCGCGCTGTCGAACGACGTCGAAGGCGAGGCGACGTGCCACTACCTGACCGAGCACCTGCCGAAGATCGCGGCGGACCGGACGCTGAAGGTGACGCGGATCGGCTTCGGCCTGCCGAGCGGCGGAGGCGTGCTTTACGCGGACTCGGTCACGCTGAAGAGCGCGCTCGAGGGGCGGCGCAGTTACCAATAGAACTTACTTCGGGGAGCCCTGGGTGATCCCGGCTTCCTGCAGGGCGGCGACGAGTTTGCCGACGGTAAAGGGTTTCGGCAGAATGGTTGTGACCCGCAGGGCGAGGAGCTCCTGGCGATCGTCCTCGCTGATGCGGCCGCTCGTGATGATCACGGGGCGGTGGTAGGCGAGTTCGCGGGCGCGGCGGAGGAACTCGAGCCCGGTGAGCCCGGGCATGTTGAGATCGAGAATGATGGCGCGGTAGGCCTGCGGGTGGGCGGAGAGCTTTTCCCAGGCGGCGAGCCCGTCGGCCACCTGCGTCACCTCGCAGCCGAGGCTGCGCAGCACGTGGGTGACGATCTCGGCGATCGTGGGCTCGTCTTCCGCCACGAGGAGGTGCGGCCGGTCGTCCGGGGGGCGGGCGCCGGCGCCGGAGGCGACCGGAAACGGAGGGGACGAGTCAAGCGAAGCGCCCACCGGCGGCAGGAAGGCGGGCAGGAACACGTGGAACGACGTGCCCTCGCCCGGGCGGGAGGTGACCTCGACGCGCCCGCCCATCTCCGTGACGAGATGCCAGACGGTCGCGAGGCCGAGGCCGGTGCCCTGGCCGACCTGTTTCGTCGTGTAGAAGGGCTCGAAGACGCGTTCGATCACCTCGGGCGGCATGCCCATGCCGTTGTCCTGGCAGGTGAGCTTGATCCAGGAGGGCGGCAGGGGCTTGCCAGAATCGAGCGGCGCGGCGGCGGAGGCCGGCAGCGCGGCGGCCACGACCCGGATGGCCGGATGCCACGTGAGGCCGGACTGGGTGGCGAGTTTCTCGACGAGGGTGTCGCGGGCGTTGAGCAGGAGGTTGAGCAGGATCTGCTGCACGTCTCCACTATTCAGATACAGGGCGGGCAGGTCGGGCGCGAGGTCCGCCTCGATGGCGATGCGGCGGTCGATGGTGTGGCGGAGGAGCTTGAAGTTGCCCTCGACGACGGAGGGGAGGGTAAACAGGGCGGGGCGGACGTCGGAGCGGCGGCCGAAGGTGAGGAGGCGGCGGGTGAGGTCGGCCGAGCGGCGGGCGGTGTCGGCGATGACCTGCAGCTCCTCGACCAGGGCGGGCTCGTGGCTCCAGTCGGACCGGAGCAGGTCGGCCTTGAGGAGGATGGGGGTGAGGAGATTGTTGAACTCGTGGGCGATGCCGCCGACGAGCTCGCCGATGGCGCGGAGCCGGCGGCCCTGGGCGATCTCGGCGTCCTTCTGCTTCCGGGCGGTGATGTCCTCGACGAAGAAGCAGCAGCGCTCGTGGGTGCCCGAGCGCCCGAGGGGCACGACGGAGGTGAGGTAGTCGCGGTTTTTTTCCGCGTGGTGCAGCTCCGCGGAAACGGGGACGGCGGTTTCGGTGGCCCGGTCGTAGAGCTGGGTCCAGAACTGCTGGCGCTCCGGGCTCAGCCCGAGCTCCGCGAGGGAGAGGCCGGAGGCGGGCGGACCGGCCAGGTTGAGGAGCTTGATCGCACTCGGATTGACCGAGATGTTGCGCCAGAGGCCGTCGCGAAACTCCACGACGCCCATCGCGTAGGGGATGTTTTCGTAGATCGCGCGCAACAGGCGCTCGGAGCGCAGCAGGGCGTGCTCGGCCTCGCGCCAGGGGGTGATGTCCTGCACGGTGCCGAAGAGGCCGTTGATCCGGCCGGTGGCATCGCGGGTGGGGCGGCCGCGGATGTGGATGATCTTCCGGACGCCCGGGCGCGGCTCGATGGCGGTGTCGAACTCGTACGGGAGACCGTCCTCGCGGGCGCGACGGGCCGAGGCGTCCCAGACAAGGCGGTCGGCGGGCGAAACCCAGGCGAGCATCTCGTTCATCGCGGGCGGACCCAGCGCCGGATCGCGGTCGTGGATGCGAAAGGTCTCGTCCGACCAGACAAGTTCGCCGGTGGCGAACACGCGGCGCCAGTGTCCGACACGGGCGAATTGCTGCGCCTCGGCCAGGATCGACTCGCTCTCGGCGAGCGCCTCGGTCTGCCGCGCGAGCCGCTGGCGCAGCTGGCGCTGCCGGAGCAGGGCCCAGAAGGTGACAGCGAGCACGATGGCGAGGGCGCCGGCGACGTAGAGCGACACCTCCTCGCGGGCGAAGCGGCGGGGCTCGAACCGGCCGAACCACTTTTTGTAGATGGCATCGTATTCGCCGTTGCGCTGCAGGCTCGCGAGGCCCTCGTTGATCCGGGCAAGCAGCTCGGGTTCGCCCAGGCGGATGGCAATGCAGTAATCGCGCGCGGCGTCGGGCAGGGGCAGCGGCGAGGCCTCGAGATTGTCCAGGCCGAGGCGCTGGATCGTGGCGAGACCGACGATGCGGGTGAAGATGGCGGCGTCGGCTTCGCCATCGATGGGCCCCGCAGTAGTCGAAGCCGGCGCCACCGACGGCGATGCGGAGGGGCGTTTTCTTCAGGTCATTGAATTTCGCGACGCGGGTGTCGCCCTTTCGCCGGAAGAGCGTCATGTGCAGGGTGACGTACGGCACCGAGTACTCCGCATTGATGACGCGGTTCTGGGACTTGGAAAAAAACGGTTGCACCGTGAACTCGCCGGCGATGAACCGATCGGCGTTGGTCACGGCGGGGCCCAGGACGCGGGTGTAGCGGATGTTCATCTGGCGGGCCACCGCGTCGAAGATATCGACCGCAAATCCGGTCAGCTGGTTGTTGTCGTCCAGATAGGAATAGGGGTAGTTGTCATTGGTGGTCGCGACCTCGATGACGCGGTCAGGGGCCGGAGAGGGCCGGAGGGGCGCGTCGGCGCCGAAGGCGGCGTGGAGCATCAGCCAGCAGCCCACAATGGCGGCGCACACCGCCCGCCGGATGGGTAAAACCGGTGCAAACGGAGAAGACTTGCTGGTCGGAAACTGCGATGCAGCGGTCACGCTTCCGAGGAGTTATCGGCATAAATCCGGGCGGGGGCAAGCGAGGTAAAGTGATTTTTCCATTGTCAGGGACGGGGCCGGCGACCATGAGAAACGCGTTCTGCGGGCGTAGTATATCGGCTATTATGTGTGCTTCCCAAGCATGAGAGGAGGGTTCGACTCCCTCCGCCCGCACCACTTCTTTCTGCGCGATCAGCGTGAGCCTTCGCCATGAGTCAGTCCAATCCATGCCAAAATCCCCGCTGTCCGGTCTGAGTATTCTGGTGCTCGAAGACGAGTTGCTGCTGCGCAAACGCATCGCGGGGTTTTTGGAAAAGGAGGGGGCCTCGGTCACGGCGGTCGGGACGGTGCAGGCGGCGCGGCAGGCGGCGGAGTCGCTGCCGTTCGACGTGGCGCTGATGGATGTGAACCTGCCCGACGGGCGCGGGACCGACCTGTTGCGGGACAAGGTGTTTCCGGCGACGACGACGCAGCTCGTCATGACGGCCGAGGGCGGCGTGGCCGGAGCGGTCGAGGCCGTGCGGATGGGCGCGGCGGACTACCTGGTCAAGCCCTTCGACCCGGAGGAGCTGCCGGTGCGGCTCGCGCATGCGCGGAAAAGTTTGCAGGCGAAACGGGCTGACGAGTTTCGCCGCGGCCAGGAGGCGGACCTCGTCTTTGGCGAGAGTCTCGCCGGCGTGCGGGAGCAGTTGCAGAAGATCACCGCGGCGGACCGGCGGCTGGGCAGCCATCTGCCCCCGGTGCTGATCGAGGGCGAGACGGGCACCGGCAAGACGGCGATCGCGCGCTGGATCCACCGCAACGGGCCCCGGGCCGACGGCCCGATGGTGGAACTCAACTGCTCGGCGATGCCCGAGGCGCTGGCCGAGGCGGAGCTGTTCGGTCACGAGCGCGGGGCGTTTACGGATGCGAAGGCGGCGCGCATCGGCCTCATGGAGGCGGCGGACGGCGGCTCGCTGTTTCTCGACGAGCTGCCGAGCCTCGCGCAGTCGCTGCAGGCGAAGCTGCTCACCGTGCTCGAAGACCACTCGCTGCGCCGCGTGGGCGCGACGCGGCCGATCGCGGTGGACTCCCGCATCATCGCCGCGACCAATGCCGACCTTGGGGTGCTCGTGGCGGCGGGCAAGTTTCGCGAGGACCTGCTGCACCGGCTCGACCTGTTCCGGGTGCGCCTGCCCCCGCTGCGGGAACGGGGTCAGGATATCATCACGCTCGCCGAGGAGCTCCTGGCGCGCGTGTGCAAGCGCTATGGCCAGAAACCGCCCGCGATCCCGTCCGAGGGGCGCGCACGGTTGCTGGCGCACGCGTGGCCGGGCAATGTCCGCGAGCTGGCGCACGAGCTCGAACGCGCGGTGGTGTTCGGCGGCGAGCGCGGCCTGTCCTTTGCCCACCTTGGTGCCGCGGCCGCGAGCGGGGAGGGCGGGGAGAACGACTGGATGCGTCCCGGCTTCCGTTTTCCGGAGAGCGGGTTTTCGTTGGAATCAGCCATCGACCAGGTGGTGGCCCGGGCGGTCGAGCAGGCCGACGGCAACGTTTCGGCGGCGGCCCGACTGCTCGGCGTCTCCCGTGACGTGGTGCGCTACCGGATGAAAAGTGCGGGCCTCACGCCCAAAAGTGGGGAATAATCCACGCCCAAGGGCGGTATCGGGGATTTGCCCCCGGGTTCCGGGCAACCAAGAAATACTTAGATAAATTTGTAAATGGTTGAATATTAATAGAAAGAGACGGATTTTAGGACTTGGCACGACCGATGCAAATAGACTGGCACACTCAAGTTGGTCTCTCACCGCCCGAACTTTTCTCACCATGAACGCCAAGATGCTTAACAAGTTGATCGTCGCCGCTGCCTTAGCGGTTGGCACCGGCTTGTTTGCGGCCGATGCTCCTTCCAAACCGGACGACAAGTCCAAAGCGGCGGCCACGGCTTCCGCCGATACGAAGAAGGATGCGGAGAAATTCAATGCCCAGCGCGATGCGATGCTCGCCGACCGTGAGGCACTGACCAAACAGCTCAAGGCGGCGACTGCCGAACAGCGGAAGGCCATCATGGAAAAGCTCAAGGACATGGACGCTGCCCAACGCGAACTCAGTAAACAGGTCACCGAAGATCTTCGGAAACTTCGCCAGCGCTAAGGTTCGCCTAGCAGTGGCTGAAGACTTCCCAGGCGTAATGTTAGTCATAAAAGGCAGCCGCCCTCGGGCGGCTGCCCTTTTTATGCCGGGAATTCTTTTCCCGGTGACCCGAACATGACTTGAGTGGCAAGGTCTATCCCCCCAGCGTTCTGCGCCATAAAACCCTGATTGTGACCGTTTCCCTCCGTCTTTTCCCCCAATTCCTTTGTGCGCTTTCCGTCATGGTGGTGCGTGTGCTTGGGCAGGGCGCGGTGATGGCCGATCCGGCGACCGCCGCGTCCACGGTATCCCCGCTCCCCGAACCAGCCCTCTGGTTTAAGTGGGGCAGTGTGTTTGCCGGGGCGGGATATCGCGACAACGTGTTGCTGAGTCATGGTGGTGAAGAGGGAAGCAGTTTTCTGCGCGGCGGCGTCGATGGCGGGGCGAGCTGGTCGCGTGGCCGCATGAGCGCGTATGCGGCGCTGCGAGCCACGGGCACCCGCTACTTTACGACGAGGGATTTCGATCATGAGGAGCAGGCCATTCTGCTCTCGGAGTGGTCGTATCGGATCGGCCAGCTCAAGCTGACCCTCGGTGGCAACGCCTCCTACTCGCATCTTATCTACGATGTCTCCCAGATCGAATCGCGCCAGACGGTGGCCGAGGTAAAGCGGACGGCCGGAGGGCTGGGCCCGACGGTGCGCTGGACGTTTGCCCGTTCGTGGTGGGTCGAGGCGCAGGCGGCGGGGCGACGCGACGTCTATCCGGATGGCTATAACAATCGCGGGGTCCACGATGGCTCGCTCCGTTTCGCCTGGGCACCGGGCCGGCGTTTCGAGGCCAGCCTCGCCGCGACGGAAGCCCGCCGGCACTACGATGTGCGCGAGGAATACAGCGGGGTGGGGCTGCCGATCGGGGGCACGTTGCTGAAAATCGTCGAGCGCGAGGCGGAACTGCGCCTCAAAGCGACCCTCGACCAGGCGGCGCACTGGCAGACGGACACCCGCGCAAGTGCCGCCCACTTTGTCGACAATGGAGCGGGTTACCTTGAATATCATGAACGGAAGGTGCGTCAGGAGGTCGACTGGACCTCGGGCGACTGGCGGGTGGAATGCGAGGCGGGCGCCCGGCGGCTCGAATACGCGCGGCAGACCGTGGGGCTGGGGGTGGCGCCACCGGCCCGCGTCCGCGACGCCTTCTTTGGACGCCTGCTGGTCGAACGCGCGCTCACGCCACGGTGGACCGTCTACGCCGAATATAATTGGGAACGCAACCGCTGCAACGATCCGATCGAGTCTTATTCCATGAACGAAGGCTTGCTTGGCGTGCGGTGGAATTGGGAAAAATGACCCTCGTCCCGGACAATGAAGTTTTCCGCCACACCGCCGCCGACAGGGCGCCACGCGCAGTTTGCCGTGGTCGCGCTCACGCTTGCGGTGTTTGCGGCGGTCGTGGCGTTCGTGACGCTGCAGTTACGTGAGGGACTGCGGGAGCGGGTCCTGTCGGGGAAGGCCGAGACGCTCTCGGCGGTGGCCTCGATGCAACTCGCCATCGGCGCGGAGCCCTTCGCCGAACTCGGCGAGACCGAGGTGCCGGGCGAACTGCTCGCGGCGGTTCTGAAGGCCTCGAAGTTTCGCGGCGTGCTGGGGATCCGCGTGTTCGATGCGGAGCGGCGCTTCAGCGGCGCGGTGCCGGTGGAGCTGTCGGCCGAGCCGCCGACCGCCGCCGAGTGGACGGAGCGTCCCACGGCGCGGTTGCAGCCGCGGAGCCGCTTGCTGGCGTTGTCGGGCGAGGGCGGAGGCGCCCAGTCGGGCGACGGAACGATTCTGCTGGTCGAGGCGTGGGTGCCGATGCGACGCTCGGAAGCGGGGCGGCTGGCCGGCGTGGCGCAGTTTTGGATCGAGGGGGACGACGTTGCCGCGGAGTTTGCCGCGCTCGATCGCAAGCTGCTCGGGCAGGCCGCGCTCGCGTGGCTGGCTGGCGCCGTGGTGACCGTGCTTGCGCTCGGCTGGGCCTTTCGCCGGCTCGCGGCGGCCAACCGCACCCTGGAGGCGCGCACGGAGGATCTGCAGCGGGCGAACCGCGAACTCGTGCTGACGGCAAAGACCTCGGCGCTGGGCGCGGTGACGGCCCATCTCATCCACGAGATCAAGAATCCGCTTGCCGGCCTGGAGGTGTTCATGGCCGGCCAGGCGGAGCCGGGGGGGCGGGCCGAAAATGGCCGGGAACTTGTGGCGGCGACGGAACTCACAAAACGCCTGCGAACCATGATCAACGACGTCGTCGGCGTCCTGCGGGACGAACAGCACGGGGCCCACTTTGAACTCTCCTGCGCCGAAATCGGCGAGCTGGCGATGGAGCGCGTGCGTCCCTCGGCGAGCCAGGCCGGCGTGCGGCTCGCGGCCGAGGTCGATGCCGT
>JAPLTR010000966.1 GCA_026398065.1 Verrucomicrobiota bacterium
TCCCCGGTTTAAACGAACAAACGGCTCGCCACCGCCCGCGCCGTCGCCGCACCCTCGCCGTGCCCCTTCACGCCGTCGCGAATCGCCTTCGCGGCGGCCCCCTTGCCCCGGTGGGTTTCCCCCCCCCCCATGTAATCCCGTCGCCTGCTGCGTTCGCAGCTTTGCGGGTTCGCGCTCGCCGCGAGCCTCTCCCTCCCTGCCCGCCTCGCCGCCCAGTCCGCGCCCGCCGCACCCGCGCCCTCGGCCGCCGCCAAATCCGCCGCCGCCGCCGCGTCCGCCGAGGTCTTCAAGCTCAACCCCTTCGAGGTGAAATCCGAGGCCGACAACAGCTACGGCGCCCTCAATTCCAACTCCCTCACCCAGTTCGACGCCGCCCTCAAAAACGTCCCCGTCTCCGCCGATATCTTCACCGAGGATTTCATCCGCGATGTCGCCGTGACCAATCTCGAGGACCTCCTCCTCTCCTACGGCGCCGGGGCCGGCACCGTCATGTCCAACCCCGAGTCCGACGCCCTCAGCCAGCAGCCCGGCGACCGCGTGGGCAACCAGACCATGGGCGTCCGCGGCGTCGGCGTGGGCGCGCCGCGGCGCGACGGCTTCGTCGGCACCTTCGGCACCGCCACCGGCATGAACACCCTCTTCGACACCGAGCGCGTGGACGTCGTCCGCGGTCCCCAGGGCCTCCTCTACGGCGCCAGCGGCGCGGGCGGCACCGTCAACATCGTGTCGAAGCGCGCCAACTTCAGCCGCACCAGCGCCCGCACCGATTTCCGCATCGACCAGTACGGTTCGAAACAGGCCCTCTTCGATTACAGCTGGGGCAACGCCAACGTCGCCGCCCGCGTCGCCCTCGTGTCCGACCACCAGCTCTACCGTCGCGTCTTCATCGGTTACGACACCCAGGGGATCTACAGCCAGCTCGCCTTCCGCGTCGCCCCGCTCCGCACCGTCATCCGCACCATCGCCGGCCAGACCAACAACACCCGCGTCCTCAACACCAATCAGGAGGGCCTCGTCCTGCCCGCCACCGCCGCGACCGCCACCGCGCCCGCGATCCCGATTGATCCGCGGCAGAACTTCGGCCTCGCCTACCTCCTGCACAACAACATGGCCGGCGCCAACGATCCCGTGACCGGCCGCCCGTATCCCCGCGGCGCCATCGCCAACGGCCAGCTCACCTGGGACAATCTCAACTCGTGGGCCGGCACCGCCGCCTCCGAATACGTCACCAACAAATACTTCAGTGTCACCGCCGAGACCGTGTGGAAGCCCTGGCTCGCGACCCAGTTTGCCGTCCTCTACAACGATGCCGTCACCGACCGCGCCAACGGCGGCATCAGCAACCTCAGCGCCCCTCTCCTCAACGGCAATCCCCTCAACACGTGGGCCAATGGCGGCACCCTCGCCGACACCGAGCAGCCCCAGCGCCGCTGGTCCACCCGCGGCTCCGGCATGCTCACCAACGACCTCTTCGGGAAACGCGCCCACAGCCAGACCCTCTTCGGCTATGACATCGACTGGCAGGACACCGGCCCCACCGACTACGGATACTTTCTCGCCGACAAGGATTTAAACGTCGTTTACAATCCCGCCAACCCCACCAACCTCGGCCGCACGCCGATGCCGC
>JAPLTR010000314.1 GCA_026398065.1 Verrucomicrobiota bacterium
TCCACGTGTTCGACGGCCTCCATCGCGGCGCTGGGCAGGAAATGGATGTCGGCCACGAGGGGCACATGGGCGAAGCCGGCGGCGGAGAACTGCGCGCGGATGTCGCGGAGGCATTTCGCGGCGGCGACGTTCGGCGCGGTGATGCGGACGATCTCGCAGCCGACCTCCGCGAGCGCGATGGACTGTTTGACGGTGGCGGCGACATCCTGGGTGTCGCTCGTCGTCATGGACTGGATCCGGATGGGATTCGTGCCGCCCACACCGACTCCGCCGACGTTAACTTCGACGGTGGGACGGCGGACGGTGGAGAAGCGGGAGGCGCAGTAGGACATGGCGGGAACGGCGCGGGGCCGAAGGACGAATGTCGAACGACTGCGGTCCAATGTCTAGCGGCCAATGCCGAAGGCCGGACGGCAGCGGGGAGGGGGCTGGACCACCCGAAAAGGGCGGTGCAGCGCCCGGTTTCCCGCGACGGTTATTTCGCGGGAGCGGGCTCGGGCGCGATCGAGGGAGCAGCGGGTTTCTCGCCGTCTTTTTTCCGCGGTTCAACCGGCTTGGCCGGGGCGGACGAAGGCCGGGCGTCGTCGAGATGGTTTTGGACCGCGCGCAGGATGTCGTGGTAGGTGACGTAGATGATCAGGCCGATGAGCATCAGGAAGCAGGCGGCGACGGTGTTTTGCATCCATTTCAGGCTCGGGGACCGACCGCGCAGCTTGGTCAGGGTGGCGATGGCGATGTGGCCGCCGTCGAGCACTGGGATGGGCAGGAGGTTGAAGATCGCGAGGGAAAAGTTGATCGTGAAGAGGAAGGTGAGGGTGGGGATGAGACCGGCGGCGGTCGCCTGCCCCAGGTTGTCGACCATGCCGACGATGCCGCTCATGTGGCGGACGCCGATGTCGGACCGGCGGTTGAGCAGGCTGGCAAAGGTCTGGTAGGTCTGGCTCAGCGCCTCGCCGACCTGCTCGAGGGGGGTGCGATGGAGGAGGATGGTTTCGAATTTCCACGTGATGCCGACCAAGTAGATACTCCGCCCCTCGATGGTCTCCAAGCGGGGGCTGAGGGAGGTTTTGAGGGTCGCGTCGCCGCGCTTGAAGGTGAGGGTGCTGAGCTCCGTGTTCTTCTTTTGAAAGTGCTCGCGCAGTTCCCCGCTGCGGGAAAGCGCCAGGCCATCGACGGCGATGATCTGGTCGCCGGGCAGCAGACCCGCCTTGGCGGCCGGGGTATCCGCGGCCACTTCCGCGACGATCAGGTCCGTGCGGGGGCCGATCCCGATGGTGCGCAGGCCGTCCATGCCTGTCAGTTCCGGGAAAACCTGTTTGACCAAGGTGGCGCCGTCGCGCTCCAGCGTGATGTTGACGACCCGGCGGCCATCGGGGGTTGACTGAGTGCCAAAGAAGATGGCTTCGATGACTTCGCGATAGTTGGTGACCGGTTTGTCATCGATTTTGCGGATGACATCGCCGAGCTGAATACCGGCTGCTGCAGCCGGACCCGGGACGGTTTTGCCGTCGCTGTTCTTCAGCTCGCGAGCCACTTCGCCCACCTCCGTGCGGTTGAACTCCACCGGGATGCGCACGCCGACAATCCACACGATGCAACCGAGCAGGAGGGCAAAAGCGATGTTGGCCGCCGGCCCGGCAACGGCGACGAGCACCTTTGAGGTGTAATCAGCGGGCGGGAGCCGAGGCAGGTCCTCAGGCAATTCGCCTTCGAAGTCCCCGAGGTCGGACAGCTGGGGAATCATCACGTAGGCACCGATGGGGAGCCAACATACGCAGAACTCCACGCCGCGCCATTTCTTGCTCACGATCGGCTTCCCGATCCCGAAAATCGAAAAACGCGGCACCAGCAGTCCCCGCCACCGGGCCACCAGAAAATGCCCCAGCTCGTGAATGAAGATCGAGAAGGTGAGCAGAGCGAAAGCGAAAATAACCTGACTCATGAAGGGAGAGATAGGGGATGGTCAGATGACGTCATTTGAGAAAAGTCCGGGCGACGCGGCGGGCGTGGTCGTCCGTCACTAGTACAGCGGCGAGGTCGGTGGGTTCGAAGTTTTTGACGTTGGCCAGAGTCTGCTCCACCACCCGGGAAATCGCAAGAAAGGGAATCTGCCCGGCGAGGAAGGCGGCGACAGCCACCTCGTTGGCGGCATTGTACACGGCGGGAGCGACGCCGCCGGCGACCATGGTTTGCTTCGCGAGCCGGAGCAGGGGAAACCGGTCTTCGTCAACGGGGCGGAACTCAAGGCCGAGTAGTTTGGTGAAATCGAGGGCGGAGTCGACGCCGGGGGCACGCTCGGGGTGGAGGAGCGCGTGCTGGATCGGGAACGTCATGGAGGGCGGGCACAACTGCGCGAGCATCGCCCCATCATTAAACTCAACGAGACAGTGGACGATGCTCTGCGGGTGGATGACGGCGGTGCATTGCTCGGGCCGCAGCCCGAAAAGGCACTGGGCCTCGATGAGTTCCAGCCCCTTGTTGGCGAGGGTGGCGGAATCGACCGTGATCTTGGGGCCCATCGACCAGTTGGGATGCTTGAGGGCGTCGGCGGGCGTGACGTGCGCGAGCCGGTCGGCGGGCCAGTCGCGGAAAGCGCCGCCGCTGGCGGTGAGCACGATGCGACGGACGCCGGCCTGCGGGTGGCCCTCGAGGCACTGGAAGACGGCGTTATGTTCGCTGTCGACGGGGAGGAGCTTGGCGCCGTGTTTCCTCGCGGCGGCCATGACGAACTTGCCGGCGAGGACGAGGATTTCCTTCGAGGCGAGGGCGAGATCCTTGCCGGCGGCGAGGGCAGCGAGGGCAGGATCGAGGCCGGTCGTTCCCACGACGGCGACCAGGACGGTGTCGGCCTCCGGGAGCTGGGCGAGTTCGACGAGGCCGGCGAGACCGCCGACCAAGTGGGTGCCGGCGGGAAAGGCCGCGGCATCGGCGCGGGCGGCGGCGTAGGCCTGATTGTCGAACACGCCGACGTGACGGACATCGAACTGGCGCGCGATGGCGGCGAGTTTCTCCCACTTGGAATGCGCCGCGATGCCGACGAGTTCCAGCCGGTCGCGGTGGGCGGCGAGGACGCGCAGGGTGTTTTCGCCGATGGATCCGGTCGCGCCGAGGAGGACGACGCGTTTCTTCGCAGAAGGCACTTTCATCGCGCGATCAAGGGAGCCCGAAGAGGAAGTAGCCCACCGGCGCGGCGAGGAGGATGCTGTCGCTCAAATCGAACATGCCGCCGATGCCGGGGATGGTGGCGCCGGAGTCCTTGGCATTGGCACGCCGCTTGATCACGGACTCCACCAGGTCGGCGACGATGCCAAGAACGGCGATGGGCGCGGCGATGAGCGCCGCGACAACGGGCGTCATATGGGCGGGAAAGACGTCGCGGGCGAAGTGGGCGATCGTAGCGCCGGTGATCATGGAAAAGATCACGCCGCCGACCGCGCCCTCCCAGGTTTTCTTCGGGGAGATGAGCGGGGACATCTTGTGTTTGCCGATGGCCAGGCCGGTCAGGAGCGCGCCCATGTCGCAGAATTTCGCGACGACCACGACCCAGAGGCAGAGCAGCAGGCGACCGTTGGCCGAGATGGTGTCGGCGGGCAACGGCGTGATGATCCGGGTGAGGTACTGCATCAGCAGCGAGATGTAAACGAGGCCGAAGATCGTGGAGCAAAGGGACTCGACGCGGTTTTCGGGGGTGCGCTCGCCGAGGAGGCGGACCGCAAAGACGACCGTGGCGAGCGCGAGCAGAGGATGGGCGGGGCGGTGGAACTGCGCCTCGACCCACGGTGCGAGGGTGATGAGCGTGCCGAAGAACAAGCCGAGCTTGTCGAAGGGCGTGTAGCCGATCGCGCGCATCAACTGGTAGAACTCGCGCAGCGTGAACAGTGAGATGAGCGCGATGAGGACGAGCGCGCCGTTGGTTCGGAAGAACCACAACGAGCCGCCGACGACGAGCCAGAGGGTGACGGTGCTAAGGATGCGTTGAACCACGGTCGCGCGGGGGATTATTTCGTGCCCGCGGGGGCCTTGAGCTGCTCGCTCGTGAGGCCGAAACGGCGCTCGCGGCGATTGTAGTCGGCGATGGCGGCAGAGAGATCGGCTTTGGTGAAGTCAGGCCAGAGGACGGGCGTGAAGAAGAACTCGGCGTAGGCGGCCTGCATGAGGAGAAAATTGCTGACGCGCGTCTCGCCCGAGGTGCGGATCACAAGGTCGGGGTCGGGCATGTCGGCGGTGGAAAGATAGCGGCTGAAGGTGGACCAGGAGCCGTCGTTGAGCTTTTCCTTGCCGGCGGCGACGGCGGCGGCATAGGCGCGGGCCGCGTCGACGATCTCAGTGCGCGAGCCGTAGTTGAGCGCGAGGACGAGCGTGTACTCGGTGAAGTGTCGCGTCTCCTCCATGGTCGTGCGAAGGATCTTTTGGACGCTGGCGGGCAACTCCTCGGTCCGGCCGATAGTCCGGAGTCGGACCCGGTCGCGGATGAAGGTCTCGAGTTCCTTTTTGAGATAGTACTCCAGGAGAGTCATCAGGCCGCCGACCTCGTCCTGGGGGCGTTTCCAATTTTCGACGGAGAACGCATAGAGCGTGAGCATCTTCACGCCGAGATCCCGGGCGGCGAAGGTGGTGGTGCGGACGGTCTCGACGCCGCGCCGGTGGCCCTCGATGCGGGGCAGGCCGCGCTTGGTCGCGGGAAGACCGGGTAAACTTGTCGCCATGAGCACCCCACTGACCACGGCGAAGATCGAGGCGGCGTTGGTGGACGGAGCTGGTTTGCCGGGGTGGGCCTACCAACGCGACGCGCTGGTGAAGTCGTTTAAGTTTAAGAGCTTCAAGGAGGCTTTGGGCTTCATGGTGCGCGTCGGTTTCGAAGCGGAGGCGATGAACCACCACCCAGAATGGAACAACGTTTACAACCGCGTGGACGTGAAACTGAACACGCATGACGCCGGCGGAAAGGTAACGGCGAAGGATGTGGCGCTCGCGCGGGTGATGCAGGGGATCTCGTGGGTCGGGTGACGCAAGCGGACCGTGGGGGATGAGTTGGCTCAAAGACCGCGCATAAACGCGTAGGTGCGGTCGAGCTGGCCGGGGAGCGGCTCGTGGGCGAAGTCCGGGTAGATGACGTGGTCCTTTTTTGCGGTGATCCGGTTGTAGGCGGCGAACTGGGAACTGGGCGGGCAAATGGTGTCCATGAGGCTGGTGAACATCAGGACATCCGCTTTGATCCGGGGTGCGAGGTGCTGGCAATCGACGTAGCCGAGCTTGGTGAAAATCTCCTGCTCGCGCTCGTGGCGCGGATCGAAGGAACGGAAGAAATAGCGGAGCTCCTCATAGGCGTCCTTGGTGAGGTCCATTTCCCAGACGCGCTGGTAGTCGCAAAGGAAGGGGTAGACAGGCGCGGCGCGGCGGATACGCGGCTCAAGGGCGGCGCAGGCAAGGGTGAGCGCGCCTCCTTGGGAAATGCCGAAGCAGCCCACGCGGGCGGCGTCCACTTCGGCGAAGCTCATCACCACGCGGGCGAGTTGGGCAGTGTCCAAAAAGATCTGACGAAAGGCGAGCTGGCGGGGATCGGGATCGTCGAGGCCGCGCACAATGTGGCCGCGGAGCGTGGTGCCCTTGACGCGGCCGCTGTCCTCGGAGCGTCCGCCCTGGCCACGGCAGTCCATCGCGGCGTAGCAGAAGCCCTCGGCGGGCCAGCCAAACTTGTCGAGCCATTCCCCGCTGTGGCCGGAGTAGCCGTGAAACTGGAGGACGGCGGGGGCCTTTTTCGCCGAGCGATTCCTCGGACGGAGATACTTGGCGTAGATGCGGGCGCCGCCGACACCGGTGAACCAGAGGTCGAAGGCCTCGGTCTGGTGCGGGGCGATGGCCGTGGCGGGCCGGAGTTCGGGCTGCGGGTCGGTGGCGTCAAGTTCACGAAGGGCGGCAGACCAGTAGGCGTCGAAGTCGGCGGGACGAGGATTGCGGCCGGTGTAGGTGAGGAGTTCGCGAAGGGGGAGGTCGATGAGCGGCATGATGGATTTTCGATTTTGGATTTTCGAATTTCGATTGCTTAGAAGAGACGGAGGAAGGAGCGGGGGCCGACGTCGAGGAAGGTGCTGCCGGTCGGGGTGGTGAGCGGAAGGGTGCGGAGGAGGTGGCCGGAGTCGTCGAAGATGCCAATGGCGGGTTCGCGGGCGAGCGGGGTGTAGTATTCGCGCTTGTCGGAATCGTAGGCGAGGACGGTGAGCGTCACGTCGCGATCAAGCGCGACGGCGGAGAGGCGTTGGCCGGAGAGATCGTGAACGGTGATGCGGGCGAGGTCGCCGCCGCTGAGCGCAAGGAGATGGTCCCGGGCGAGATCGAAGGCGAGGGCGGCGGGAGGGGCGTTGAGCGTGGCGAGCGGGAGCGTGCGGACGACGTCGCCGAAGCGATTGAATTCGATGACGGCAGGCTGGGCAGGGTGGGCGGCAAAGACGTGGCCGTCGCGTGGGCGGATGGCAAGGTCGCCACCGCGGGGATTGGCGAGTGAGGCGACGGTAAATTCGCGTTTAATCGCGCGGGCGGGGCGGTCGACGACGCGGAAGCGGTCCCCGGGGGCGAAACGCAGGAAGAAGTGATCGGTAAAAGGGTCGTAGGCGAAGCCGACGAGCGTATCGCCCTGCTTCAGGTAGCTCGGGACTTCGGCGGCGGGCTCCGTTTCGCCCCGGTCGATGATCTTTTCCGGGGCGCCCGGCGCCGCCGTATAGACGTGCAACGGGCCGGGGGTGGCGCAGCCGCCGAGCAGGAGGAGGGGGGCCAGGACGGACAGGGCGATGCGTTTTCGCATTGTCATAGAGGCAAGCTGGCGTGTGAGTCGCCGCATGAAAGTCGCATTCATCAGTGGCACGAGCATCGTCAATTCGACGCTATTTTCGTCCTGGGACGTCAAGACCGTCGAGACCCAATACGGAGTGGTGACGTACAAATCCCGGGGCGAGCACGCATTGATCAACCGGCATGGTTACGCGTTTCCACTGCCACCCCACTCGATCAACTACCGGGCCAACATCCGCGCTTTGGCCAACCTCGGGTTTCAGGACATCGTGTCGCTCAACTCCGTGGGTTCGCTGAAAAAGGATCTGCCGCCGGGGACGTTTGTGTCGTGCAGCGACTACGTGGGTCTGCAGCAGGGACCGGCGACGTTT
>JAPLTR010000283.1 GCA_026398065.1 Verrucomicrobiota bacterium
CAGCGGTCACGCCGCCCTCCGGAACATAGTGGTTGTTCTGGGGAGGAGCTCCCGTGGTGAGCTGAAACTGGATGCCGGTGTTCCAGTAGTGGCAGTCAGGGTCGAAGCCCAACGCGAAATTATTGCCGTTCGTGATGTACGAGTTCAACGCGGTCAGCAAGGTGGGGGAGAACGTGTAGGAAAGGTTGACGTAGTCACCATTCGTACCGCCATTGTAGTCGGTGTAGGTGGCGATTTTGGTCCGGGCGATGCTGGACTGCCAGCTCGACTGCGCGAAGATGTCCAGCCCACCGTCACCATCGGCATAGGACATCACGTAGCCATCCGCCGTTGATCCCGCATTGTAATTTCCAGCGTAGGAGTTGGAAACCGCCCGATCCAACAGCCACATATTCAACCAATTCTGACCATTGTTTTCCGCCGCATCCCAATTGTTGATCTGAGTGATCGTCAGCGTTGCACCGGTGACGACTTCGCCAACTGGAACGGTGAAATTCTTAAAACCCCACACATAGTACTTGTAGTGGTCGAGATCATCCAAGTCATCCGGGTCACCGTTACCGTCATTTGGGTTGAAAGTATAGGTCGCAGCCATGCCCGAGACCACGCCGCCGAACAACGCGGCGGTGATCAAAACCAAACGGGAAAGTGCAGCGAACGAACGCATTCCCTAAACTGATGCATGTTTCGAACCACCGCAATAATTCGCGGTGTCATAAAAATGCATTCAATTGAAAAACAACAACATAAGACTTCATAAATTATGAGCTCAATTTCCCCATTTTCGTGACTCCAAGAAGTTCGTCAACCTTTGCTACACCCTTGGCACTTGCCCGGCGCAGAACACCATTTATCCCATTCTTGAGTAGTCCCTTACCGTCCCCAAACACTCCGTAAGCTTTACCGACAACGAGATAAGTACCTGTTAATCAGAATAATGGGGTCCAGCCCCTAGAAAAGGATCCCTGTTCCTGCCTCAACCACGGCGCAGACCTCGATTGGGACTGACGCCAGCTGACCCCAGCCCCCCCTCCCCGGTTTGGCATCAGCGGCCCGCCCCGAGCCGGCGCACAATCTGGGCAGCGTGAAGATCCGCCGGCTGTACCCGATTGGGCGATACCGACTCGAACCACACCCCCTGGCCGTCAACCGTGCCGCGGCGCTCCGTCGCGAGCGCGACCAAGTTCAGGCTGGCCGGCCCCCAGCCCGTGGGCGGCAGCCCAATCGGACGCGCGGCCCGGATGTTCCAAAAGGTCTCCCAGCCCGCGCTCTGCCGCCCGAGGCTCGCTCCGCCCCCGCAGCGCCAGACCCGGGTGCCGCGCCCGCAGTCGATGTCGGTGAAGAGGTTTTCGTAGGGCGTGTCCTTGTGGTGGTCGAAGCAGAGATCGAGCCCGCGACCGCCGGCGTAGACATTCCCCGAGGCGTGCTCGACCGTGAGGTCGTGCACGTAGCAGGTGCGAAACTCGAACCGGGTGACATAGTTGTCCTCGGCATTCTTGAGCTGGATCGCATGATGGCCCGTGCAGTCGGCCACACCGCCGTCGGACCGGGCCCGCCCCGGATCGGCGGTAAACAGCACGCCTTCGACCGTATTGCCGCAGGCCACGACATTGATCCCCATGTCGCCATTGTGGATCGCGACATGGCGGACCCAACAGTTGTGAACGTTGCGCAGCTCGATCGCATTGGCGCCATTTTCCTTGAAGTGCCCCTGATATTGGGCGCCGGGAAACGCAAACCCGAGCTCCTCGATCCCCGACTCCGCCACGGTCGGGCCAAAGCTCCTCAGTTCCGGCCGCCATTCGGCGCGCGTCTCAAACCGCAGCGGCCGCTCAAACTCGACCCGGCTGCCGCGGACGGCCGTCACCCGCATCACCATCTTGGTGTCGAGCTGCTTGCCCTTCCGAATGTCTCCCGGGTCTCCGGAATACAGATACGTTTTCAGGCTGTGGTCAGCCGTCTCCCGCAGCGTGACGAGGACAAGCTGGCCCGCAGCGATACCGGTCGCACTGTCGACCTCCACGCCGGTGTCCCCGCGGCGGGCCACCGTCACGATCTTGGCGAGCGGTTTCGCCTGGTAGTCGCCCTCAAGGGTGACAAATGCCCCGTCAAAGGAATAGCCGCTCGCAGGCGACCCGGTACTCGTGCGGCCCGCCCGCGGGTGCACTTCATCGAGTCCGCGCGGAAACCACAGGACGCTCTGGTCTGGGCCCGCGCCCCGCAGCACGACCCCACTTTTTCGGATACGGACATAGTCCGATATCTTGTAGCGCCCCGGGGGCACGAACACGGCGCCGCGGGCCGTCGCGTCGATCGCCGCCTGAAACGACTTCGTATCGTCTGCGACCCCGTCGCCAACGGCGCCGAAATCCTTCACGTTCGCCGCCTGCGGCACCGTGGGGATGGCCGCTTCTCCCGCATGGTAGCCGGCCCGCGAAAAATCAGGCAGTCGGCCGTCAGTCGTCCATTTTTCGCCACGTTCACCCCAGAGCGCAGAATAGACCGCCGGGCCGGCTGGCACCGCAACTGCGGAGGGGCCTTGCGCGGCCTTCGCCGCATCCGGTCCCGCGCCGCAGGCGAGCAGGCCGAGCGCAAGCCGCCACCCGTGCACAAAAACGCCCCGGCGCGCGAACGCGGCGGGGCGGAGAGAATTCATCGCGATAAAAGGCGCGGCGAAGCCCGCCGCGCGCAGCCTCAGGCGATGTTGGCCGTGACTTCCGCCATCGACCAGCCCTTGCGGTAATACTTCGGATAGAGCAGCTCGTTGGCCTCGGGCAGCGAGGTCTTCATCGCCACCGGGTCCCACGTGAACTTCTTGCCGACGAGGATCGCCACCGTGCCGAGGCACACCATCTCGGTGAAGGGCACGGAGTATTCGAAGTTCGAGCCGGCACCGGTGCGGTTGTTGGCGCGGATTGCGGCGGTCCACTCCTTGTGCGGATTGTTCTCCGGCACGCGCGGGATCGTCTTCGGCGGGAAGGACGGGGTGAGCTCCTTGTGCTTTTCCTCCGGGATGAAGCGGGGGCTGTTGCAGTAGTCATTGCCGTCATACACCGTGGCCTTGCTGCCGATGATGAGCTGGCCGCCCTTGGCGAGTTCGCGGTTGGCCTCAAGCTCCTTGGGCTTGTCGGGCCGGTCGCCGCCCTCATGCCACGTCAGGGTCACCGGGGGCTTGTTGCCGCGGGCGGGGAACTTGTATTCGACAATCGCCGACTTCGGGAAGGCGACGCCGCTCTTGTCCACGATCTTCTTGAGCTCGACGCTCGTCGGAGCGCCGAGATCGAGGTTCCAGTAGGCCGCATCCATGATGTGACAGGCCATGTCGCCGAGGGCGCCGCAGCCGTAGTCATGGAGGCCGCGCCAGTTAAACGGATGGATCTTGCTGCTGAAGGGGCGCTCCGGGGCGCGACCGAGGAAGGCGTCGAAATTCATGCCCTCGGGCACCGCTTCCGCGGCGGGCCATTCCTGGAAGCCCTGCGGCCAGACCGGACGGTTGGTCCAGATCTTCACGTCGCGCACCTCGCCGAGGAGGCCGGCGTTGTACCATTCGCGCACGAGGCGGATGCCCTCGCCGGCGTGGCCCTGATTGCCCATTTGCGTGCACACGCCGTTGAGGCGGGCCAGACGGAGAAGTTCGCGGGCTTCGCCCACGGTCTGCGTGAGGGGTTTCTGCACATAGACGTGCTTGCCCATCATGATGGCCATGTAGGCGGGGAGGAAATGCATGTGGTCGGGCGTCGCCACGCCGACCGCGTCGATCTGGTTGTCCATTTCGAGAAGCATCTTCCGGAAATCCGTGTAGAATTTCGCTTTCGGAAACGCTTCCTGGAGCTTCTTCAGATTGCCCGTGATGCGCGTGCTCTTCGTGTTCCAATCGATGTCGCACAGCGCGACGACGTCCTCGTCCTTGTGCGCCATGATATCGCTGAAGCCCTTGCCGCCGCAGCCGATCTGGGCGACGCGGATCTTGGCGCCGGGCGCGATCGGCCGGGGCTTACGGGGATTTTTGGCGAGATTGGCGCAGCCCGGGAAGGCCAGAATGGCCGCAGCCACGGCGGAGAAGGTAAGGAAATCGCGACGATTTAGGGTGTTTTGAGACATGGGGGTGAAGGTTTGGAACAGGGAAATCGAACCTGGGAACAAGAGAAGACGAGGACCAGCCAATGCGGTTGCGATATTTTTGTCGCGCGAAAAAGACGCGCAATTTTTGTCCAAGGCTCACCACGTCTCACCACCTGCCTTTGACCCTCCGGTGCGCCCTGTCACACGCCCGGTAAATTGAGCCGGCGGAGTGCGTCGCGCAGCTCGGCGCACGCGGCGCGCAGCTCCTCCATTCGCACCTCGACCGCCTGCCAGTCGCCGGCCCGCGCCGCGCGTTCCAGGGCAAGCGAAATCTTGCGCACTTTCGTGGCGCCAAACGAGGAGGCGTTGCCGCCGAAGCCGTGCGCCTCGTGCGCGAGGTCGTCCTCGGCCCGTTCCGCCGCGAGCTGTTCCAGCCGATTGAGTCGCTCCGATTCGTCGCTCAGGTACATCTGCACCAATTCCGGCAGCAGTGAGGGCCCGCGCAACCCGGGCAGCGTGCGCACGGTTTCCAGCGCTTCCGGATCGAAGATTCCCGCCGCCGGAGCGGCCGGACCCGCGGCGGAGGTCGCCGCCGCAACCGGCGCCAGCACGCCGCATCGCTCCAGCGCACCGCGCAGTTCGGCCATGCGGATAGGTTTCGTCAGGTGGTCGTCCATCCCGGCGGCGATGCATTTCGCACGGTCGCCCGGCATGGCGTACGCCGTCAGTGCGATGATGGGCACCCGGGCATTGATCCCCGGAAGCGTTCCCGCGCGGATGCGTCGCGTGGCATCGTATCCGTCGAGCACCGGCATGTGGCAGTCCATGAGCACGGCGTCGTAGGACTGCACCCCGAGCAGATCCAGCGCACGCTGGCCGTTGGGCGCGAGATCCACGGCATGTCCGAGCTTCGCCAGCATGAGGCTCGCCACGCGCTGGTTGGCGGGATTGTCCTCCACCAGGAGAATCTTCAGCCGGCGGCTCGCCGTCGTCGGCGACGTCGCGGCCCCGGCCGCCGCCGGCCTTCGCGCGCTCCACACCCGGTCGAGACAGCGGTGAAGCTGCCCGTCGCTGACGGGTTTGTTCAGGATGCCCGCAAATCCCACCGCGGTCGCCGTTCCGACGTCGGCGTTCGGACCGGCCGACGAGAGCATGATGATGGGCAGCGCCGCCCACGCCGGGTCCGCGCGGATCTCGATCGCCAGGTCCAACCCGCTCACCTGCGGCATCTGCCAGTCGAGCAACACCGCATCCCACGGCCCACCCTCGCGCAGACGCGCGAGGGCCGCGGTCCGGTCACTCACCGATTCGGCGGCGACGCCGACGCGCGCGAGCTGACCCAACGTGATCCGGCGGTTGGTCGCGTTGTCGTCCACCACCAGCACCCGCCGGCCGGGCGGCAAGGCGGTGACCGGCGCCTCCAGCGGAGCCGCTCCGCGGGGAAATTCCACCTGGAACCAAAACAGGGATCCGCGGCCCGGTTCGCTCTCAAAGCCAATCTCACCCCCCATCAGCTCGATCAGCTGCCGCGAGATCGCCAAACCGAGTCCGGTGCCGCCGAAACGTCGCGTCGTCGAGGTGTCTTCCTGGGTGAACGGCTGGAAGAGCCGCGCTTGGGCCGCCGGCGCAATGCCCACCCCCGTGTCCCGCACGCCGACCCGCAGGGTCAGCCGACGGTCGGTTGCGCGCACGACCGACACCGCCACGTCGATCTGCCCGCGCTCCGTGAACTTGATCGCGTTGCCCAGCAGATTGGTGAACACCTGTCGCACCCGGCCCCCGTCGCCAAACAGCACCCCCTTCGCCGCCGGGTCGAAATCGCAGGTCAGTTCGACTCCGTTCAGCTGCGCCTGCGGCGCCAGGAGCGCGACCGTCTCCTCGACCAGCCGCTGCAAATCAAAGTCCACCGGCTCCAGCCGCAGCTTCCCGGCCTCGATCCTGGAAAAATCGAGGACGTCGCTGATGATGCCCAGCAGGCTCTCCGCGCCCCCCTGCAGCGTGCGCGCCATCTCCTGCTGCTCCGGCGAGAGTGCCGTGTCCGCCAACAGTGCGGTCATGCCGAGCACTGCGTTCATCGGCGTGCGGATTTCATGGCTCATGTTCGCCAGGAACTCCGACTTCATGCGGGACGCCGCGAGCGCCTGGTCGCGCGCGACGGCGAGGCTCTCCTCCAGCCGCTTCCGCTCGGTGATGTCCGCCGTGAACATCACGAGGCCGCCCACGGCCCCCGTCCGGTCGTACCAGGGCCGCACCTCCCAGCGCAGCCATTGCCGCGCACCGTCCGCGCGCACAAACAGGTCCGCCTCGCGCATCTCGACCGCCCCCCCCAGACAACGGCGGTGGATCTGCTTCCACTCCCCACTGATCTCCGGAAATACCTCATAGTGGGAGCGTCCGATGACCTCCTGCTGCTCCAGCCGGTAGTCCGCGAACCACCGCCGGCTCGCCACGAGGTAGCGCATCTCCCGGTCGAACATCGCCACCGAGGCCGGCGCGTGCTCGGCAAACAGCCGCACCCGTTCCTCGCTTTCCCGCAACGACGCCTCCGCCGCCCGCCGTTGCGTGAGATCGCGCGCGATCGCCAGAAACCCGGTGACCTCGCCCGCGTCGTCCTGCAGCGCCGTCACGCTCAGCAGCACCGGCAGGCGCGAGCCGTCCTTGCAGACGTACGTCCATTCCCGTTCGTCCACTTCCCCCGGACGGGCGCGGGCCACAAACACCTCAAAATCCGGCGCGATCGTGCGCCCCGTCACCCCGCTCGTTTCCCGCGCCCGCGCCACCAGTTCCTCGCCAAGGTGGAGCGCCGGCAGCGCCATCCGCCCGACCGCCTCCGCCGCAGTATAGCCCAGCATTTTTTCCGCCCCTCGGCTGAAGACCTCGATCATCCCGTCGGTCTTGGTGGCGATGATGCTGAACGCGTTTCCGTCGAGCACCGCCTGCTGCAGCCGGTTGGTCGCCGCCAGCTCGGCCTGCGTCTTCGTCAGCTCCGCCGTGCGTCGCACCACGCGTTGCTCCAGTTCCGCCTCGAGCAGTTTTTGCTCGTGGATATCCGTCGACGTCCCGACCCAGCGTTCCACCCGCCCCGCGGCGTTGCGCTGCGCGTGGGCCCGCCAGAGATGCCACCGGTATTCGCCGTCCGCCACCCGCCGCAGCCGGTATTCGCCACCGCCCGTCCTGCCCTCCGCGAGCATCCCCTTCCATTCCGCCGCACAGGCGGCGATGTCGTCGGGGTGCACCACCGTCCGCCAACCGCCCGAGGAGGAGGCCTGCGGTGACAGTCCGGTGTAATCGACCCAGCCGCGGTTGAACGTCTCCGCCCAGCCGTCGATCGTCGTAGTCCACACCATTTGGGGCATGATGTCGGCTAGGAAACGGTAGCTCATCTCGCTCGCCCGCAGGCGCAACTCGATCAGGCGGCGCTCCGTGACGTCCACCGCCTCGGTCACCAGCAGCCTCGCGCCGTCCGGCAGCAGGCCGAGGCAGGCCGTGTGAAAATCCCAGGTGCGCAGCTCCCCGGCCTTGGTCCGGATCTCCCGTTCCCCGTCATGGACATGCGAGACCGAGCCAAAGCGTTCGTCCAGGAATTCCGGCAGCGGCGCCGGCGGCGTCCTGCCCATTGACCGCTGGGTCCAGGCCCCGACCGTCGGCAGCTCCGCTTCGGTGTAGCCGGACAGCGCCTGCCAGACTTGGTTGACGAGCAGGACCCGGCCGTCGCCCGCCCACAACATGGCTGGCACCGGGGAGTCCACGAGGGCGCCGCGGAAACGCCCCTCCGATTCCCGCGCGGCGGCGCTCGCGACCTCCATCTCGCGGGTGCGTTCGACGACGCGCTGCTCCAGCCGGTCGTTCGCTTCCCGTAGCTGGCGCTTGCCCCGCAGCACCAGTGAAAACGCCCCCGCCAGCATCGCGAGCATGAGTCCGCCGCCCACTCCCAACACCTCGCGCAGCCGCTGGGCGTCCCGCCGCGACCGCGCTTCATGCTGCGCGAGCAGCCGCTCCTCGGTCGCCAGCAGACCATCGGTCCCCGCCCGCAACCCCTGGATGATGTCCTTCGGCTCACCGCGAAACGATGCCACCGCCCCTTCGATCCCGCGTTCCCGGCGCGCGGCGACATGTGCCTCCTTCAGCGCAAAGTTCTGCGCGGAAAACTCCCGCAGCTCCGCCACCCGCTGCGCCTGCTCCGCGTGCCCCGCCGTCAGCCGCGCCAGGTCGTCCAGCGCCGCCAGCACCGCTTCCCGGTGCGCCGCCATCCGCCCAAGGTAGTAGTCGTCCCCGGTCAGCGTGAAATTCTGGTTCGCTGTGTCCCGGCGAGCCATCGCCGCGATAAACCGTTCCACCGCCGCCTTGATCTCGACGCTGTTGCGCACCGCCTGCACCGCCTCGTCCCGCTCCGCCGTGCTCACCTCCACGGTCAGCCCCAGCACCAGGAGCATGGAGGCCGCCACCGCGAAAAACGGATACGCCCGCGCCACCTCCCGCTCCTTTTCCGGCGCCCGACGGAGCACCCAGAAGATCATCACCATCCCCACGAGCAGAAAACCCGCCGACGAGTGCGTCGCCATCGCGGTGTAGCGCCACCACGCCGACACCGTATGCAGGCCGGAAAAGTAACCGACCAGCGCCAGCGCCGCCACCGTCAGCAACACCGAGGCCAGGGCGATCACGATGCGCGGCCGCCACGCCTCCCGGGCCGCCAGGATCAGCGCGATCCCAAACAGCACAAAAGACGCCGCCGCGTTCGGCGACATCCGCCCGTCAAAACCCAGCCCCGTCGCTAGCACCGGTCGCTGCGGGTCAAAAATGAAACGCTGCCACCCCAGCGGCTGGGCCAGCGCGTACACCGCGATTGTCGCCGCCCCCAGCGTCGCGACCGCGCTGCCCGCCAGTTGTCCCACCCTGCGCGCGCTCCGCGCCACCGCGATCAGCCCCACGCCCCCGAGCAGAAACCCCACCGCCGTCGGGAACGCCATCGGCACCCCATCGCGCACCACCGTCACCAATGCGACCTGCCCCGTGAACCGCCCCACCAGCACCACGACCGCCAGCAACGTGAGCAGACCGCCCACGGCCATCAGCGACCGGCGCAATGAGACATCGAGGGGTGCAAGTGCCACCATTCCAACGTAACACACCTCCCGGGCCGGGCGAGGACAAAGCCCGCGGCTCCACGAAATCTGGCAGGAAAAAACCGCCCGCCCGGAAGCCGCCACCGTCAAGGAGGCGGTCATCGCAGATTTTTTTGCTGTTCAGAACGCCGGCATCTGCGTGTTCTCTGCTCGTATCTCCGACCTTCCCCCGCTTCGCCGGTCGGCGATCTCCACCCCTCGACCCCACCCTGTCCGCCCTGCAGCCGCCACCGGTCCAGCCCACCCCGGCTCGGCCGTGCGTCCGCCACCCCATGCCATGAAACTCCCTGCTGCGTTTACCCGCCTCGCCCGTCGCGCCCTCACGGCGTCCGGCCCTTTCCTGCTCGGCGGCCTCCTCGCCGCGCAGTCCCCCGCCACCGGAACCATCGAAGGCCGGGTCTTCGACCCCGCCCGCAGCGAATACTTGGAGCGCGCCCGCGTTACCCTCGAGGGCACGGCGCAGGAGACGTTCACCGACGAAACCGGCCAGTACCGTTTCACCAACGTCCCCGCCGGCACCGCGCGCGTACGCGTGTTCTTCACCGGCCTCGCGCCCCAGACGGCGACCGTCGCCGTCAACGCCGGCACCACCGCCCAGCACGACTTCACCCTCGCCGCCCCCGGCGCCAAACCCGCCGCGCCGGGCGTCGCCGAGAAGGACGGCACGGTCAAGCTCACCGAGTTCGTCGTCGCCACCTCGAAGGAAATGGACGGCGCCGCCATCGCGATCCGCCGGCGAGGCCCGCACCGTCTCGATGAACGGCGTCCCCGCGGCCAACGTTCCCATCACCGTCGGCGGCTTCGACCTCGCCAGCGCCGCCGGCAACGGCACCGGCCGCGTCACCAACCTCGACCAGTTCTCCGTCAACAGCATCTCCCGCATCGAGGTCCGCCACGCCCCCACCCCCGAGACCACCGGCTCCGCCCTCGCCGGCTCCGTCAACATGGTCCCCCGCTCCGCTTTCGAGCGCTCCCGCCCCAGCACCACCGCCAGCGTTTTCCTCACCCTCAAGGACGGCGACCGCCACTTCAACAAGACCGGCGGCCCCCTCAACGAACCCACCCGCAAGGTCACGCCGGGTTTCAACTTCAACTCGATCGTCCCCGTCAACAAGCGCTTCGGCTTCACCCTCTCGGGCAATCACGTCGACCAGTACAGCTACGAGGACGTCGCCGCCAGCACCTGGCGCGGCAACGGCTTCGCCACCAACGTCGCGGCCACCGCGCGCACCGGTCTCCCCGCCACCACGCCCGACAAGCCCTACCTCACCGACTTCGCCGTCCGCGACAGCACCCGCGGCAACCGCGCCGACTCCGCCGGCCTCACCATGGACTACAAGCTCACGTCCAAGGACATCCTTTCCCTCTCCGTGCAGTATACCTGGATCGGTGTCGTGCACAACAACCGCACCCTCTCCTTCTTCGTCAACCGCGTCGATCCCGGCGCATGGAGCCCCACCTTCACCACCGGCACGCCCGTCTCCGCCAACACCGGCGGCACCGCCCCCCTCGCCGGCGGCTTCGCCAACCCCGGCGGTTATGGCGAGATCCGCGTCAACGGCGCCGCGCAGACCTGGTTCGGCACGACCATCACGCCCACGCTCACCTGGCGGCACAACGGCCCGGTCTGGAAGATGGATGCCGGCGCCGGCCTCTCCCGCGCCAGCCTCCACACCCGCAACATCGACAAGGGCTACTTCGGCGCCTCCCAGGCCCGCCGTACCGGCGTGCAGGTCAGCTTCGCCGACATCTTCTACCTCCGCCCCAACACCATCACGGTCAGGGACGGCCTCGGCCGCGACGTCAACCCGTATCAGCTTTCCAACTACTCACTCGACAGCTCCAACAACATCGTCCGCGACTCCTACGACGTGAAGCGCAGCGCCAACGTCAACATCGCCCGCAACCTGACCCTCTTCGGGCTCCCCCTCGCCCTCAAGACCGGGGCCGAGATCAAGAGCAACGAGCGCGACCTCCGCGCCCCCACCACCACCTACACCTACGTCGGCCCCGACCGGATCAACAGCTTCGCCACCACCGCCCCGGTCAACGGCGATGACAACGCCGGCGGCGTGGTCGACGAGGCGTTCTCCCAGCGCGTCGGTTCCTACGGTTTTCCGAAGATCCAGTGGATCAGCAACGACGACTACTACAATGTCTACAAGGCCCACCCCGAGTACTTCACCACCGACGCCAACACCACCTACCGCAACGGCGTCAGCAACTCCAAGCACGCGCAGGAGGTCATCTCCTCGCTGTATTTCCGGGGCGACGCCGCGTTCTTCAACCGCCGCCTCCAGATCGTGACCGGCGTGCGCGCCGAGCAGACCAACGTCTCGGGCGAAGGCCCGCTCACCGATGCCACGCGCAACTACCAGCGTGACGCCAGCGGCAAGATCATCGACGGCAATCCCAACACCGCCGGCGTGCAGCCCGTGCTCATCGTCCCCACCTCCAACGCCCTCGGCGTCTCCCAGCTCACCTTCATCGACCGCGGCCAGCACACGAAGAAGGAATACCTCCGCCTCTTCCCCAGCCTCAACGCCAGCTTCAACGTCCGCGAGAACCTGATCGTCCGCGCCGCCTACTATGAGTCCGTGGGCCGCCCTGACTTCAACCAGTACTCCGGCGGTCTCACCCTGCCCGACACCAGCCTCGTCGTGTCGCCCAGCACCGTCATCAACGTGAACAACGCCGCCATCAAGGCCTGGAGCGCCAAGAGCATCAAGCTGCGCGTCGAGTACTATTTCGAGGGCGTCGGCGCCTTCAATCTCGGCGCCTACCGACGCGACTTCCGCGACTTCTTCGCGAGCACCCGCTTCAACGCCACCCCGGAGTTTCTCGCCCTCTACAATCTCGATCCGTCGATCTACGATCCGTACGACGTCACCACCAACTACAACCTCCCCGGCCAGGTGCGCATGAGCGGCTTCGATCTCGACTACAAACGCTCGCTCACCTTCCTCCCGCACTGGGCCCGCGGCGTGCAGGTTTTCGCCAACGCCAGCTCCCAGCGCGCTCCCGACGGCATCACCAACAATTTCCAGTTCATCCGGCGCAGCGGCAGCTGGGGCTTCAGCGTCACCCGCCCGAAATTCACCTACCGCATGAACTGGAACTACCGCGAACCCCAGCGTCGCGCGATCATCGCCACCGGCGCGAGCATCGAGCCCAACACCTACAACTGGGGCTCCAAGCGCCTCTATCTCGACGTCACCCTCGACTACAACCTCAGCCGCCGCTTCACGCTCTTCGGCAGCATGCGCAACATCAACGACCAGACCGAGGACTCCAAGATCTACGGCCCGAACACCCCGGACTACGCGAAATTCCGCCAGCGCGTCGACTACGGCTCCGCCTGGACCTTCGGCCTCCGCGGCAATTTCTGACCGCCGCCCCGGTTCATCGCGCCCCCGGCAGTTTCCCCGCCGCCTCCGCCTCCTCGATCGTCTTCGGCCAGTCGCTCTTCAGCAGCCGCGACAGCGAGCGGTCCGCCAGCAGCTTCCCGCCGGTCTGGCAGCGCGGGCAGTAGTTCACCTCGTTCTCCGCATAGGTGATCCGCTGCACCGCCGTCGCGCATACCGGACAGGGCTGGCCGAATTTCCCGTGCACCGCCATCTCCGGCCGGAACGCCGTGACCTTCGTCGGAAAACCCTCGCCCGCCTCTTTTCTCAGCCGCTCCGTCCAGAGCTTCAGCACGTCCCGCGTCGCACCGTGCAGCCGCGCGATCTCCTTCGCCGACAGTTTCTGCGAGAGCGTCACCGGCGAGAGTTTTGCCGCGTGCAAAATCTCGTCCGAGTAGGCGTTGCCCACGCCGCTGAAGAGAAACGGATCCGTCAGCGAACGCTTCAGCGTGTGGTTCTCCCGCGTGAGCGCCGCCGAAAACTCCTCCACCGTGCACGTCATCACGTCGATTCCGCCGCGGTCGTGCGCCGCCAGCCCCGCCTCGTCCGCCACGACATGGATCGCCGCCCGGTGCTTCGTGCCCGCCTCCGTCAGCACGAGCGCCCCGCCGCCCTCGAAGAAAAACGTCGCGAGCGCATTCCTCGCGACGGGTTTCTCCCCCGCGCCGCTCCACTGGAGCCGTCCCGCAATCATCAGGTGGATCACCAGCCATTTTCCGTCCTCGAAAGCGAACGCGATCCGCTTTCCCAGCCGCCGGAGCGCGACCACGCGCTTCCCCTCGACCGCCGCAATCGGCGGCATCGCCGTCCGCAGGACAAACACATCGACCACCCGGACCTTCTCCAGCAACCGCCCCACCACGCGCCGCTCCAACGCTTCAAGGTAGACGGTGATATCGGGCAGCTCCGGCATGCCTCCGCACCCAAAGGCCACCCAGCCCCGATGGCGACCGCGAAAAGCTCCCGCCTCTCCATCGTCCCCCCAGGCCTCGCCCCCCTTGAACATTGGAGCTTGGTCCTTGGATCTTATCGTCGTCCTCGCTTGCGCGCCCGCGCGCCCCGCACTCAATCTGCGGCGCCGATGCAACTCACCAAACACTGGGCCGCCCAACTCGACGACTACACGATCGACCTCGCGTGGTCCCCCGACGGCACACAGCTCGCCGCCGCCTCCGCCGCCGGTCCCATCGCCCTCTTCGAGTCCGCCGCCGGTCAGAAACGCCACGAGCTCCCCGGCCACGACCAGGGCACCAACTGTCTCGCCTGGTCCCCGCTCTCGGTCGCCCAGCTCGCCGCCGCGAACGCCCAACTCACCCTGGCCACCGGCGGTCAGGACGGCGCCGTGAAATTCTGGGACGCTACCGCCGGCCAGCACATCGCCACCGCCCCGCTCGGCCGCGACTGGGTCGATCACCTCGTCTGGACCCCCTCGCCCACCGCGCCTCTGCTCTTCGCCGCCGCCGGCCGCACGCTCACCGCCCTCCGCGCCGACGGCTCCGTCGCCCACACCTTCAAGCCCGCGCCCAAGACCATCACCGCCCTCGCCGCGCCGCGCCAGGGCGGCTGCGTCGCCGCCGCGCACTTCGGCGGCGTGCAGCTCTGGGACGCCGACGACTTTCTCCTGCAAAAGGAATTCCCCTACGCCAACGGCATCCACGCCCTCGTCTGGTCGCCCGACCAGCGGTGGCTCGTGTCCGGCAACCAGGACCCGTCCGTCCACCTCTGGATTCCCGAAAAAGACATCGAGCTCCACATGAGCGGCTACGAGACCAAGGTGAAACATCTCTCCTACGACTACACGTCCCGCTGGCTGGCCACGAGTGGCGGTCGCGACGCCTGCATCTGGGATTGCAGCGGCGAAGGCCCCGAGGGCCGCGAGCCCGCGATGCTCCCGCACGACGCCCCGATCTGTGCCGTCGCCTTTCAAAACGCCCATGGCCTCCTCGCCACCGCCGCCCAAGACGGCACCGTCCAGCTCTGGAGCCCCGAGCGCCCGAAACCGCTTCGCGCCACCGTGAAGATGCCCACCCCCGCGACCCGGCTCATCTGGTCCCCCGACGACCGCCAGCTCGCCATCGGCTCCGAAAAAGGCGCCGTCTATGTCCTGAAGTGCGAGGCGTAGCCCTGCCGCCGAGGCCGGGCGCTTCGGTCCAACCTGCCGCCTCTTGGCCAAAATAGGCGGTTCCCGTTCGGTGCCTCCGTTCGAAAGACGTTCACACCTCTTTGCGCTTCCCGCGCACCCACTCATTCTCCCAACCAACTATGCGCCGTCGCATCATCCTGCTCCCCCTCCTCCTCGCCCTCACCGCGCTCCCTTCCGCCCTCCGCGCCCAGACGCCCGTCGCCCCGCCCGCGCAGACGCACGCCACGGCCATTGGCGTCTCCCCGCTTCGCGCTCCCGCGACGGCCGACTTCGCGCCCGCGGGCTTTTTCACCCTCGAAGGCTGGTTCTATCTCACCGGCAACACGCCCTTCGCCTGGCTCATGGGCAAGGGCCTCGCCACCGGCGGCACCGATCCCTTTCTCAGCTTTGGCCTCCTGCTCAATGACGACGGCACCCGCGTCCGCTTCACCGTCTCCACCGGCGCCGCCGGCAGTGCGCGCGACGTCACCGCTCCGGGCGCTTTCCCGCTTCGCACCTGGACTCACGTCGCCGCCGTACTCGACGGCACCTCGATGCGCCTCCTGATCAACGGCACCGTCGTCGCCTCCGGCACCGCGGCCGGCGCTCCCCTCGTGGCGTCCTCTCCCGCCCTCGGTGTCGGCATCGCCTACCTCGCCAACGGCAACACCAACTTCCCCGGCTTCCCCGGCCTCGCCCGCCAGGTCCGCTTCTGGTCCACGGCCCGCAGCGCGGCCCAGATTCTCGCCGGCGCTCCCGTCGCCCTCCCCGCCGATCGCACGGGCCTCGTCGCCGCCTGGCCCCTCGACGAATCCTCCGGCGCCACCGCCCGCGATCTCAGCGGCGCGGGCCGCGCGCTCACTCCCTCCACCGGCAGCCTTTCCGCCGCCCGTCTCGATGTCCTTGAGGCCGGCCCTTTCTTTGCCACCACCACCACCGCTGTGACGGACGGCTCCCTCCAGTCCCTCAGCGACGGCCACCTCATCGATTTCGATTCCGACGGCGATCTCGACCTCGTTGCCGTGCAGGTCTTCTCGCCGCCCACCGTGCCCGAGACCCGCACCCGCCTCCGTGCCTTCCGCAACAATGCCGGCACCTTCGTCGACGTCACCGATGCCGTCCTCGGCAACGTCACCATGGTCCACCCCCGCCACGCCCACGTCGCCGATTTCAACCGCGATGGTCGTCCCGACCTCCTCATCGTCGGCCACGGCACCGACACCCCGCCCTTCCCCGGCGAGCAGACCAAGCTCCTCATCCAGACCGCCGATGGCCGCCTCGTCGACGAATCCGCCTCCCGCCTCCCCGCGCACACGAGCTTCACGCACAATGTCGCCGTCGGCGACATCGACGGTGACGGCGACCTCGACATCTATATGGCCAACGTCAACGGCGGCGATTCCGGACCCCGCTTCTACCTCAACAACGGCACCGGTATCTTCACCGAAGTCACCGACCGTCTCCCCGCCGACATCGCCAACCGCACCAACGGCCGCAACTACACCGGCAACCTCCTCATTGATCTCACCGGCGACGGCCGCCCCGAACTCGTCCTCGGCCCCGGCGACACCGGCCCCAACGAGATCCTCCTCAATGACGGCACCGGCCGCTTCATCCGCGACGCCCGCTACACCCTCCCGGCCAAACTTCTCGGCTCCCGCGCCACCACCGTCACGATCGCCACCACCGACTTCAATGCCGACGGCGCCCCCGATCTTCTCCTCGGCACCACCGGCGGCACCGAACTGCTCCCCGATGGCCGCACCATCGATGGCTACGGTATCCCCGGGCTCCAGCTCCTCCTGAACCGCGGGGACGGCACGTTCTACGATGCCACCGACGGAGCCGGCTTCACCTGGTCCGCCAACGAACGCTGGGTCATCTGGACCCGCCTCGCCGATTTCGACGGCGACGGCCGCACCGACATCCTCGCGATGGTCGCCTCCACCGGCTACACCGGCC